>CADEGB010000281.1:1983-6272 GCA_902826755.1 uncultured Gemmatimonadota bacterium | reverse complement strand
CGGCCTCGAGGAGCGCATGCCTCTCGCCGGTCTCGTCGGAGATGCCCCGCTTTTCGCGGATCACGGCGTCGTGCCGCCGGGTTTCCCTCACGACCATCACGACCCGATCCACCCGCGGCGGGGGCAACTCGAGCACGTCCTTCGCCTCGTAGGTCACGGTCGGTCCGGTGGTGTCACCGGCCAGGCGCCCGTGATTGCCGGACGTGGCCCAGATGGCTGTCTGGTCGACACCGAGACTGTGTTCGTTCCCCGCCTTGTCGCGGACCACCACCCGCAGGTCGGTGGTTTCACTCTGCTTCACGGTGGCCCGGGTGGGAGTCACGGCGTAGGTGAGGGTGAGATCCGCGTCGACCGCCGCCTCGGCCGAGACGATCCGCAACGGCCCGGCCGCGGGATCAGTGAGGGCCTCAGGATTGAGGAGTACGTCGACGAACACCCGATCGATCTCGCCGCTGATGCCGGACAGCACCGCGTCGGGATCGGTGGCGAGGTATTCGACGGAGGTCGTCTCGGTCCACGCGGTCAGCGCGGCATCGTCGATCAGCCCGCCGTGCGCCGTCGACGACCGCCAGCGATACAAGAGGGACGGGGTGTCCTCCGGCAGGGGGATGCCCGCGCCGCGGGCCTCGACCGCCACCGTGAAGGTCGCATACCGATGGGAACTGTTGACGCTCGCCGACCCGGGGGCCAAGCTCACGTCGGGATCATGGATCATCACGGCCACCTCGGGCTCGTCCGCCAGGGCTGCGCCGGCGGCCCTGGCCCCGCTCGATGGCGCGGTCGACGCCGTCGCTGCGAAGCTCATGGTTTGCCCGGAGATCTTACGGGTCTGGGTGTTCACCGTGACCGCCGTCAGGCCCTGGCTCCCGTGGAGCACGCCGACGTCGCCGGTCATCGTGAAGGCAGGGAGGTCGGCGGGTTGATACGCCAGCGTCACGGTCACCGGTTGGGCAAACGACGTGCCGGCCGGCCCCACCGCGTACACCGGCCCGATTCGTTGCCAGCCAGCAGGCGGGACCGACGTCGGATTGGTGACACGGCTGACCGTCAGCACGGTGGCATTGGCCACGGCACCCGCGGGTACGGTGAGGGTGACGGCCCCCGAGTCGAAAACCAGGGTGCCTCCCGTCGGACCCACCTGGATCCCGTTGACCACGGCCACCGTGGCGTTGGCGCTTTGGCCTTCGCTGGTGGCGGTGATCCGAGCGCTCCCCGCCGCCAATGCGGTGACCAGGCCCGCGCTGCTCACCGAGGCCACGGTCTCCGCGTTGCTCGCCCAGGTGATCGCCCGGCCGGTGAGCACGTTGCCTTGGGCGTCTCGCAGCGTCGCGGTGAGCTGCTGGGTTCCCTGCAGAGCGAGGGTGACGGCACTCGGTTCGACCGCCACCACGGCCACCGGCGCCGGTGGGGGGGGCGGGGGCGGAGGCGGCTGGGTCAGGTCGCCCCCGCCGCAAGCGACGAGGGCAACCGTGACGCCGATACCCAGGCGGCGGGGAAAACGCCGAGAAGAGACTCGCATGGCCGGCTCGCTGACGGTGGTACCCAAAACGCGCCGGAACCGCTCACCGAGGCTCACCGGCCTGGCCGCCACGGCCCGAACGCGGCCGGCCCAACCAGAGACATCGAGGCAATCAGGCGGACCGAAGCGGTCTGCGGCGGTGCCGGCCCTGACACCTCACGAAACCCCGTCAAAACGAAATCGTACGGACAGCGAACGAGCGGACCATTCGTGATGCGATTCTTGGCGCTGGCCATTGGGGTGTTTGTCGGCTTGGGCGCCAGGAGTGGGTACGCCCAGGCCGTGAGGAATGACCGAGTCGTCACCCTCGACTTCGTCCGAGCCAAACCAGGGGAACGGACCCGGCTGATTCGCTTCTTCCAGCTCAACTGGGAAGCGGCGCGGCGGACCGCGCTGGCGCAGGGCGCCATCACCGGCTATCGGCTCTTGATACAGCCCGACACCATGGGAGTCTGGGATGTGGCGTTGGAAACCGAGTACCCCGACTCGGCAACCCATGCCCGGCGCGAGCAACTCTTCCAGCCGATTCTCCGAGCCAAGGGAAAGATCCTCATCGACGGGCTCGACCGGCCAGCCCTCGGTGACATTCTCGAGTCCCATGAGTTGCGGGTCGCTGGAGCCTCCCCGTGATGACCCCCATGCCGACCTGGTAGCGCCGGTGCCTTCAAACCGGGCGCCCGATCTCCGACTTCGACAGCGTGATATCGGGCGGCCAACCAAGCCGGGTCAGGGACGCACGACCGGAACACCTTTGGAGGCAGCGATGAAGGGAATGGCCTGGCGGGCGGGATGGGCGATCGGACTGGCCTGGACGGTCTCCGCGGAGGCCCAGGCAGGGCCCGTCCTGTCGGTGCCGAGCGGCAGCGGCATTGCGCTCGACGGCCGAGTCGATGACGCCGAGTGGGGCTCAGCGATCCGTGTGGAGCACCCGGCCGGCACCGTCGTCCGGATGCTGCGCGACGCCAGCCACCTGTATCTCGGCATCACCTCGTCTCGAGCCGGCTTCGCCTCGCTGTGCGTCGCTCAGGGAGGTGCGGTCCACGTCCTACACGCCTCGGCGGCCCTCGGCGCGGTGACCTACCGGTCCGTTGGGCAAACATGGCGGAGTGCCGACACCGCCTTCACCTACGCCATGCGCAACACGGCGCTTGACGAGGCGGCTCGGGACCAGCGAGCCGCCTACCTCGCGACCCACGGATGGGTGGCGACGACCGTGCGGATGAGCGGCGATCAGCGGTCCCAGGAGTTCCAGCTGGCGCTCTCCCGATTTCCGATGCCGATGTCGCTTGCCATGGGGCGGTGGCTGTTCAGCAACGAGGGTGAACTGTGGCCCGGGACCATTAGCGATCATGAGGGCTGTGTCAGTCAGCAGCTCCTCCGAGGCTATGTGCCGCAGGACCTGGCCTTCAAAATCCCCCAATGGGCGACCATCGAGCCACCATGATGGCCGGTTACCCGAGCACGTCGCACTGGCTCCGGTCCAGCGAGAGGAATCGCCGGTAGCGAATCGCCGCGGCCTCGATCGCGGCGACGGTCTCGCGGGTCAACCGTTCGAACGGGCGTACGGTCACGGTGACCGCCCGTCCTGCCAGGGTCCGCGTCCAGGTTCCCACCACCCTGCCCCCGACGACGACCACCGGCTTGAGCATCCCGCCCCCCTCATTGACCGCCCGGGCATGGGCCGGGTCGAGTACGGCCGTCCGGTCGCGATAGGCCACCGTGTACTCGTCGAATGCCGGCAGCAGGTGGGCCGCCGACGAGCGAGATGGGCGGCCGGGCTCGGCTCCCCGCCAGAAGCGCTGGCCATCGATCGCCTCGGAGCGCAGCCGATCGCCGGCCACTTCCAGGGCCGTCCTGGCGTCCCGCAACGGCAGCCCGGACCACCAGGCAAAGTCGGGCACGGCGGCGGGCCCGCGGGTGGTGAAGTAGCGGACGGCCAGGTCGCCAAGCCCCTCGTCGCGGGCACGGGTTGGGGTCGACGGGATCCAGGCATCGAGGAGGACAAAGGTCGGCTGGCGGCCGGCTCGGGGGCCGAAGCAGATCAATCCCGCGTGGCCGAGCGTACCGATGATATGGAGCCCGCGCGATTCGTCCGTCACGATGCCGGCCGCGGCGAGCGCCTCGTAGATGGCAAGGCGCGTTCGGGGCTGGCCGTCCCGCAGCACCCGACCCACCACTCGGCGACACCGGGCAAAGACGGCGGCATCGAGCCCCAACTGCTCGTGGCGGCCGGCGCTGCGCTCGATCATTCGGGGCGCCAACAGCGCAAGCATCCATCGGAGATCCTCGGCCGCCACGAAGTGGAGGGTGCCCCGCAGTGGCCAGGAGCGGACGATCGACCCGCGCCCAATGGCGGCCTCGATGTCGGCCTCGCCGGCGCCCCGGCCGCGGAGGCCGAGCGCCCAGAGCGCTCCCAGGAAATCCTGCGCTTGCACCGCGCCGAGCCGCCGCACGATGGAAGCGGGGTCGGCGGTCGATGGCGGGGCGATCAACTGATTCGCGACCCGCAGGCGCGGAATGTCGGACAGCTTCATCGAACGCACCGCTCCGCCTCGAGGGCTACCATGTGGAAGAAGCCCGCCCCCGACCCCCAGGTCAAATCGACGCCGCCCATCAGGAGAAGTCGGTTCCTTCACGAGCCCCCTTGGCCGGATGCCAGTCCGTTACTTTTGGGGCGGCGGCCCGGCCGCCGAACCCCAACGAGGAACCAATGGACAAGCTCATCATCACCCGGGCCCCCACTGGCCCAGTGGCCAACAAAGAACAGACC
>CADEGB010000281.1:0-1973 GCA_902826755.1 uncultured Gemmatimonadota bacterium | reverse complement strand
ACTACGACTACTTCGGCCGGGTGCTGGAGGGACTTCGCAAGCACACCACCCTGATCGTCCAGATGTCGACCGGATGGGGACTCGACGATCGGGAGGGTCGCATCCGGGCCGTCGACCTCAAGCCCGACATGATGAGCCTCAACGTCGGGTCGGTGAATTTTGGGCCGACGATCTACCTCAACAAGGCCGCCGACGCCGAGTATTGGGCAGCCAAGATGTTGGAATACGGGGTCCGGCCCGAGATCGAGTGCTTCGACGCGAGCCACGTCGAGGCCGGGATCCGGCTCTGGAAGATGGGCCTGATCGAGGATCCGCCGTTCTTCGACTTCGTCATGGGGGTCCCGAACGCCCTTTCCTACTCGCCGCGGAACCTGCAGATGATGATCGACCTGCTGCCGGCCGGGGCCCCGTGGAGCTGCATCGGCATTGCTCGGGCCCAGCTGCCGGTCTCGACCCTCGGCATCGCCATGGGCGGGAACTGCCGGGTGGGCATCGAGGATAACATCTACTACTCTCGCGGGGTGCTTGCGACCAACGTTCAGCTCGTCGAGCGCACGGTGCGGATCGCCAAGGAGCTGCAGCGTGAGGTGGCGTCGCCGGCCGAGGCTCGGCGCCTGCTCGGAATCCGAAACTCTTGATGAGCGACGCGTTCCCGAGCGCAGCCCCCGAAATCCGGGTGACGAACCTGGCGCGGTCCGCGGTGTACTACGAGCGGTGTCTCGGGTTCTCCTGGGATTGGGGAATCGAGGGGCTCGGTCAGGTATCGAGGGGCGGCTGCCGCCTCTTCCTGTCCGACAACGCCTTTCGAGGGGCTGCCGACACTGGGACACCGGTGGTCGTCTGGATCAACCTCGACAGCAAGACAGCAGTCGACGAGCTGTACACCTCGTGGAGCCGCAACGGCGCCGAGATCGTGGCCAAACCGGAGTCGAAGCCCTGGAGCCTCCACGAGTTCACGGCGCGGGACCTGGACGGCAACCAATTCAGGGTGTTTTACGACTTCGCGGCAGACCTGCCCGACCGGGGAGCCCGCAGGAACGACCAGGCCGAGCGCGATGAGGCCCGCCGGACGATGTGACACGGCGCCGTTGAGACGATAGGTTCGAGTTCCCTTCCGCGTTGGAGGCCAAGTGAGACTAGCACTCGCGGCCGTTCTGCTCGCCCTCTTCGCACCACCTTCGTTCGCCCAGGATTCGACAGCCAAGCCAGACAAGCCGCCCAAGAAACAGGCGACGGTCATCGCCGCCTGGGAAGTGCGCCAGATCGAAGGCCAGGCCCAGAACGCCTACGACGTGGTCAAGCTCCTCCGCCCTCGGTTCTTCCAGATCCGCTCTCGAGAGGCAGCGGGCAACAACCCGGTCTGGGGCCAGGGCCCTGGCGTGCTCGTGGACGACGCTCCGCGGGGGAGCACGGAGACGCTACGGTCGATCCCCCTCAGCGCCATTCGCGAGATCCGCTACCTGAGCGGACCGGACGCCGCCAGCCGGTACGGCGTGGAGTATCACGCCGGGGCGATCCTGGTCGTTACCCACTGACGTCTGGCCGGCCGGGCGTGCGTTCCTCCCCGTCGTCGCGGGTACTTCTGGCCCTCGCGCTGGCAGCCGTCAGCTGTGGTGGTCCGCCTCCGGGCCACCCACCCGGGACGATCGTTGACCGATCGGGGCGGTTCCCGATTTTCACTTCGGTCGGGGAGCCATCCGTCTGGACCGCCACGCCGATGTTCGAGATCGGGGGCGAGGGCGCTCGGGGCGCAGGGGCGGATTGCGGAAGCCGCCGACCCGCGGCATCGTCTGAGCCGCCTGAAACCGGAGGACCGCCAGGTCGCCGGACGGCTGCTGGCGGCGCTTCGGCGGGCGCGGCGGTTCGAGGAAGCCGAGGCCGCGGCCCGCCGCTTCGTCGAGCGATTCCCGAAGGATTCCTTTTTCCTCGTCGAGCTCGGCGGCATCCTGCGCGACCGGCGAATGCCGGAGGCG
>CADEGB010000280.1 GCA_902826755.1 uncultured Gemmatimonadota bacterium | reverse complement strand
GATCCCGGTTGCCACAGGAATCGCGATCCGACATGGGTGGTGGCCACCGTGAGCGAACTCGCGTTGCGCGCCGCGATCGGAATCAGCTCGAGATACCGGGTGGTCGGGTCGTACATGAACGCCGCCACGGCCGTGTCGGGCCCGACGCGAATCGGCAGCCGGATCGCCAAGACGCTATCCGAGTACCCCTGATCGTTGCCGATCGAGAACCCACTCCCGATCTGGGTCAGGCCCGCTGGAAGCGGAACCTTGAGGCCGCGCTTCGCGACCAACTGCCAACTCTGGTTGCCCCCGTAAGCGTTCCGCGGAATCGTGACCGACAACCCGTCGAGCGGATCGCCCGGCTTCCGGTAGGTGATGCTTCCGCCGGTGGCCGGAATCGTCGTATCGGTGATCGCGACGTCGACATAGCGAGCCACGGCCCGCAGCTTGACGGCGGCGGCCCCGCCGAGCGACGCGATCAGGACGTTGGGAGCCTCGGAGGGCCCCAGGGTCCACACCCCGCTCGACGCGAGGCCATTGCCGTCGGAGGTGGCGGTCGGACTGGCAACCTGGCCGTTTCCCGAATCGATGGCGAACGTAACGACGGCACCCGCCACCGGACGGCCATCGAGGTCCTTGACCAGAACGGTGGGGACCACGGGGAGCGCGGTGGCCGGCAGGCCCTGCTGGCCGTCGCCGCCCCGCACCTCCAGGGCTGAAGCGGGCTTCGGCCCGGCCGGCGGGGGGGGCGGCGGGGGTGGCGCGACCGATTCGCCGCCGCCGCAACCTGCCAGGACCACTACCAACGCCGCGATTGCCGATACTCGGATCATGATGAGCCTCTTGGGTTCCGCCTGGTTGTCTCGAAAGGCGGAATTCCCTTCCCCAAAAGGCTCATCGGCTGGTTCCGAGGCGCCCTCCTGGCGACATTTGGCGGACCCCGGCCCTTTGCGCCGGTTCGGCCCCACCCTCGACTCGAACCTCGTGAATCACCATCCCGCTGACGAACCGAACGGTACGACCCGTCCCGGCCCTCGGACCCGATATCGGTATTACACGTGCGACGTGTTCACCGACACCCAGTTCGGCGGGAATCCGCTCGCCGTGCTCCCGGAGGCCGAGGGCCTCGACGACAGCCAGATGCTCCGCCTGGCCCGCGAGTTCAACTACGCCGAGACCACCTTTGTCCTGCCAAGCCCCGGCGGCTCGACCCGCCGGGTTCGGATCTTCACGCCGAGTGGCGAAATCCCGTTTGCCGGCCACCCGAACCTCGGCACGGCCGCGATGCTTGCCCGACACGGCGATCTGGGCGAGGTGGGTGCCGGACTCGAGGTGATCTTCGAGCAGGCGGCCGGCCCGGTGCGGATCCAGCTGGTGCGGCGACCGCGCGGCCGGTTCTGGGCCGAACTCGCGGCGCCCGCCCCGCTCGAATTCGGCCGCGAGGTCGACGTGGGACTGGTCGCGGCCGCCGCGTCGCTCCCCGAGACCGCGGTACGGACCACCACCCACCGCCCCCACGGGGCCTCGGTCGGCTTGTCGTTTCTGATGGCCGAACTCCAGGACGTGGCCGCGCTCCGCCAGGCCAGACCTAACGTTCCCGCGCTCGACGTCCTGGCGGGCAACGAGGTCCGGCAGCCCTATCTCCACCTGTACGTCCGCAGCGACGACGGCGTCGATCTCCGCACCCGACAGTTCTGCTCCAGCGACCCTTCGCTGGAGGATCCGGCCACCGGCAGCGCCAACGCCGCGCTGGCCGGACTCCTCGCGCATTACGATGCCGCGCCGAGTGGGATGTTCCGGTGGCGGATCGCGCAGGGGGTGGAAATGGGCCGGCCCAGCCTGCTCGAGGCCCGGGCCGACAAGCGGGACGGGAAGGTGGTGCGGGTGTGGATCGCGGGAGAGTCCGTCCCGGTGGCGGAGGGGGTGCTCGACCTGATCGAGTGATCGGAAGGTTGCTCAGCGACTCTCGGCGGGATCGAACCGGTGGATCCGGCCACCCACCATCACGAGCCGCGGGTGGCCCAGGGCCGCGAACGACTGGAGCGGGTCGCGGTCAATGACCTGAAGATCCGCCAACTTCCCTCGCTCGAGCGTGCCCAGCCGATCGTTCCCCAAAATGATGCCGCCGTTCTTCGTCCCCGCCACCAGCGCCCCCATCGGGGTCATTCCCAAGCTCGCGAAGTATTCGAGTTCGGTGACATAGAGCCCGGGATAGAACCGCATCAGGTCGCTCACGGCGTCGGTGCCGATCCCCATCAGGATTTTCCGCGCGTAGGCCTTCTTGAACAGTTCCTCGTGAATCCGCTGCGACCAGCCCCGCACCGTGATCAACTCGGTCGGGATCTGGTTGTTCCGGTAGAGTTCCCGGTAAATCGCGAGCGTCGGCACCACGTGGACGCCCCGCGCGGCGATCAGGTCGAGCACGTCGTCATCCATCTGATTCAGGTGCTCGATACACTGGACCCCGGCCTCGACCGCGATCCGGGTCATTGTCGTCCTGGGCCAGGTGTCCGACAGGCCCCCGCCATGACTGGTGACCCGCATGCCAAGAGTCTTCGCCTCCTCCACCCCGGCGCGGGCCTCCTCCGGGGTATACATCGGCGAGAGCTTGATGTGGCGGAAGCCGGCGTCGAAGTTGGCCCGCACGGCTTTGCGGAACCCCCAGGGGCCGTCGACCGTGACCGCGCCGCGGAGCCCCGCCCCGTGCCCGCCGGTCGTGGTGATGAGCTGGCCCACCGGGAAGACCCGGACCGACGCGAGCGAGCCGTCGGCCAGCCCGCGGACGATCGCCTGCATCGGCTCGATCGGCGCGGCAACGTCGCGGACCGAGGTGATGCCCTGGCGGAGGAACTGGTCCATGAACGAGATCGCCCGGACCGTGGCCTCGCTGTTCGTCTGGAGGGCGTCCTTCGACTGGTCGAATGGAAAGGTGAGGTGCATGTGGAGGTCGACGAAGCCGGGCAGGATCCACCGCCCCGCCAGGTCGATCACCTTCGCGTCGGCGGGGACCTGGACCCGGGCCCGCGGGCCGATCGCCACGATCGAATCGCCCTCGACGAGAATGGTCGCGTTCGGCATCGGCGGGGCGCCGGTGCCGTCGATGACCGTCGCGCCGACGAGGGCGACCCGTTCTGGGGCGAGGCGGGGCGTGCCGGGCTGGGCCACCGCGGCGAGGAGCGAGGCGCCAGCGAAGAAGAGCCGGGTCGGGGTGCGGACCGTCATGGGTATTCTCGGGTAAACGGGTGTCGGGATCGAATCAGGGCCCGCATCAGTACGGCTTCATCTGGTAAGCCGGCGGGGTCTTGCCGAGCAGCTCGCGAACGAAGAAGTCCCATTGCCGACGCCAGAAATAGGGAACGGCCATCACCGGATGATGGACGTTGGGAATGATCAGAAGCTCGAAGTCCTTGTTGGCCTTGATCAGGGCATCGACCAGGCGGAGGGTGTTGGCCGGCGGCACGTTGTCGTCCAGCTCTCCATGCACGATCATCAGCTTCCCGACCAGCTTGGACGCCCACGTGATGTTCGAGTTGGCATCCCAGATCGGCCCCATCTCGCGGCCCATCCACTGCTCGTTCCACCAGGCCTTGTCGAGCCGGTTGTCCTGCACCCCGGCGCCGGTCAGGCCGACCTTGTAGAAGTCCGGTCGTTCGGTGAGCGCCCGGACCACGTCGTAGCCGCCCGCCGAATAGCCGTACACGCCTACGCGCGAGGTATCCATCCAGGGATATTTCGCGGCCATGGCTCGGATCATGGCGATGTGATCGTCGAGCCCGACCGCGTGCACGTTCCGATAAGCGGGCTGCTGGAACGCCCGCGACCGGCCGGCCACTCCGCGGCCGTCCACCGTCACGCCAATCGCGCCGATCTGCACTTGCGGCAGGATGAAGCGGGCGACCAGCGCCGCCTCGAAGGCCTTCGGGCTGTTCGCGATGATCTGCGGGCCGGTGTAGATCTCCTCGATGATCGGGTACCGTTTGGCCGGATCGAAGCCCGCGGGCTTGAAGATCGCCCCGTAGATGGGCGTCGTGCCATCCGCCGCCACGGACTCGAACGCCTCGGGCAGGAGATAGCCGGCCGCGAGATAGGCACTGATGTCGGCTCGGCCCAGCTCCATCAGGATCCGCCCGTCGCGAGTGCTTCGCAGCACCGATCGAGTCGGCTGATCGATGAAGGACATGTTGTCGACGAAGAACCGCCCATCGGGCGAGACCGACACGTCGTGATCGAGCGGCTCCGGCGTCAGCAGCCGGATCGCGCCGCCCCGGCTCGGCAGGGCGTAGAGATGGCGGAGATAGGGATCGCGGCCCGGCTCTCGGCCCGTGCCGGTCACCAACAACGTGCCGGAGGCCGAGTCGACCCCCGCGACGTCGCGCACTACCCAGTCGCCCGAGGTGAGCTGGCGCCGGCTGCCGGACCGCGGATCGATCCCGTAGAGCTGGAACCAACCCGTCTGGTCCCCGGTCCAGTAGACCATGTCGGTCTTGCCGTCGTAGAACGAGAACTGCGTCCAGGTGTCGAGATAGGTGTCGGAACGATCCTCCGAGAGGACGCGCGCCTGGCCGGTGACGGCATCGACCCGATAGAGCTGGAGGCGCCGATAGCCGCGCTCGACCAGCCGCGCGAAGACCGCCGTGCCGTCGGCGCTCCACTCGTAGTAGGGACCGAAGTAATAGAGCACCGGATCCGGCGGCAGCGTCATGTCGGTCCGGGCGCCCGTCTCCACGTCGAAGAAGATCCCTCGGGCAACCGCCGTGACGGTGTCGCCCGGCAGCGTGTAGACATACCGGAACACCCTCGGCGCGTCCCCACCCGGCGGAGTGGACTGGACCAGCGCCAGGCGCCTGGCGCCGGTCTGATCGAGGCGGAAAGTCGCAATCCGCCGGGAATCCGGCGACCAACTGAGGAGCGGCTGGACGACGGGATTCTCAATGCCCTGGGCGATCATGAGCTTCGGATCGATCACCGGCGTTGCATAGGGCGACTCGGTCGTACCGTCGGTCGTGAGCTGCCGTTCGCGGCCGTCCCGGGTGGAGACCAGGAACAGGTTGCCGGCGCGGACCACCGCCCGCCACCCGCCGTCGGGCGATTCCACGCCCCGGAGCGTATCGCGGTCGGCGGAGAGGGCGCGGTTGGTCGGATCGTACTGCCAGCTCTTCCCGTCGTGCAAGAAGCGCAAAGCGCCGGTCTTGGCATCAACCCTGAGCCCCGGCAGCCGGAGGTCCTTCGCCTCGATGGCCTTGCCCGTGGCGGCCGCCAGTGCAGTGACTAACGCCGGAGGGTCGAACAAGGGGCGAGTGGTGCCCGCCGTGGCGTCGACCAGGAGATACTCGCGGCCATCGCGTGTTTGCTTCTCGAACCAGAACCGAGACGTCTCGCCGATCCAACGGGGACGCACGCTCAGGCCGGGAATCAGCTTGCGGACGTGCTGCGGCAACAGCGCCTCGGCCCGCGCGTAGGCGGAGGCTGGGACAGGCTCCTGCGCCGCCATTCGCACCGAGCCGGCCAGACCGAACGCGGCGAAGATCGCCAGATGCCTCATCCTGCCTCCAATGGGAACGAGCCGCGGCGCGCTGCGCGCCGGCAGGCCGGCAGCCCGGGTGGGATGCGAGAAACTGATTGAGGCTGGCGGCGGTCGCGAAGGTTACCGGGTGGTCGTCGGGGATGGCAAGCGCACTCGGCGCGGCAGGACGTCATGCTCGAACGCTGGGGTTCAACTTGGCGAGCCGGCTCCATCCGTCTACTTTACATCGCAAAGTTGCTGTGTCTCGTTGGCGAGGCGATCGACTCGGAGGGTGCCATGGATGGCTGGTTGAGGCGGATCCGCGGCGCGCTGGGCTTGGGCGTCGTCTGGGCGGGCGCGTGGGCGGTGGCCGGGGTGTTGATCGGCGTGACCAGCCTGCTCCTGCCCGGCCTTCCGTGGGATGCGTTCTTCGAGTTTTTCGATGCGCCGCTGCCGGCTCTCGGCGTCCCCGGCTTCATCGGCGGCGTCCTGTTCTCAGCCGTGTTGGGGGTCGCGGGACGCCGGCGCCGGTTCGACGAGTTGTCGCTGCCGCGGTTTGCCGCCTGGGGAGCGGTGGGCGGAGTGTTGCTGGCGCTGCTTCCGGCGGCGCTCGTGGCGGTTGGGCTGGCCAGTCTGGGCCGCCCGGACGCGAGCCTCGGGGAGCTCACGGCGATCGCCGTCGGGCCGTTGGCCCTGCTCAGTTCGGCCTCGGCGGCCGCATCCCTGGCCTTGGCCCGGAAGGCCGAGCGGCGGGAACTACCCCCACACCCCGCGGAACCGCCTAACCGTAGCTGACC
>CADEGB010000279.1:4835-6284 GCA_902826755.1 uncultured Gemmatimonadota bacterium | reverse complement strand
GCCTTGCCGCCGCCGAATCGCTGCTGGTTCGTTTCCCTCGTGCCCCCCCGGCCCTGATCCGCCCCGCCCACACGTACTCGTTGGCCGGTCCCCCACTCGACCGGGAGCCGTCGTTGCTCGACCGGGCCATCGGCATCGACTCCTCGGCGACGGGAGGGCGCACCGGGCCGTGCCGGCTCTGTGAGAGCTTTGCCGAGTTGACCAAAGCCTTTGAATACGTCGATTCGATCCCGGCCGTCCTCGCGACCCTCGATCGGTGGGCCGCGCTCGTTCCCGAGGACCCCCGAGCCCCGGCCCACCTGGCCAGTTACGCCCTCCGGATCGGCCGCGAGGACCTCTGGCGACGAGCCAACGAACGGTCCGCCAAGCTGAGCCGCCTGCCTGCGGATTCGGTCGAGAGCCTGCTTCACCGAGGGATCTACCTGGCGGACGTCGGCGCCATGGAGCGCGGCTGTGCGGCCGCGTTTGCCGTGGCCGATGGGATTGGCTGGGCTCGATACCGGCGCGATTGCGCCACCGCCCTGCGGATGATGGGTCGGTTCCGGTCGGCCGCGGCGATGGTAAGCGAGGGCCGTCCCCCCGAAGGTGGCCCGCGGCGGCTGGGCGCGGGGCGTGATCTCTATCTCGTGGCGGTGCTCGACCTCGAAATGTTCCGGCCTCTCCTGGCGGCAGATTTCTTCCTTCGAACGGCCCGGAGCGCGGCAGACTCAGGCCTGGGGGGCGAGCGGACCTGGCGGCTGACGCTCGCGGCCACGGCCGCGGTGACGGCTGGCGATACCGTCATGGCCGGTCGGCTGGCCGACTCGGTGGCCGCCGCCGGTCGCCGGAGCCCAGCGGCGGCCGACCCGAAGTACCACCATTTCGTCCGCGGGCTCCTCGACGCCAGTCGCGGCGATCATCGCGCCGCGCTCGACCGATTCCGGGCCGCCACCACCTCGTGGACCCTCGGCTTTACCTGGATCAACTACGAGTTTGCGGGAAGCGCCTTGGCGCTGGGACGCCCGACCGAGGCGATCTATCCGCTCCAGGCGGCCCTCCGCGGCCGGCTCGACGGACCTCAGCTTCCCCTCAATCGAGCCCTCGTGCACGAACGCCTGGCCCAAGCGTTCGACGCCGCAGGCCAGACGGACAGCGCGGCCTACCACTATGGCCGGGTCACGAAACTGTGGCGGAAAGCTGACCCGGTCCTGGTTGACCGGTTCGAGTCGGCGCGCCGGTGGCTGACCCAGCGGGGACGACCGGTCCCCTGAGGCCATGTCCCACCGGCCCGCACCCGGTTAGCGTTCCATCGTTCGATGCCACGATTCACCCTTCGCACACTCGACGGTCCCGTTCTCGAGGGATCCGACGGCCCGCTCACCATCGGCGATCCGGTCGGGCCCGGACTTGCCTGCCTGGCGGCCCTGGCTCCGGACGGCGGGGTGGCCGAAGGCGAGTCGCTCCTCCGCC
>CADEGB010000279.1:2057-4825 GCA_902826755.1 uncultured Gemmatimonadota bacterium | reverse complement strand
GCCATCCTCCACGTCAACGAGGCCGCCGGCTCGGCCCTCCTCGTGCGCCGGGGCGACGTCTATGCCATCGATCGAACGCTGGTCGAGTGTGACGTCGAGATTGCCGCGACCGCGGAGGCAACCGGCGGCGAGCGCTTCCTGGCGGGTTTCAATCTCCCTGATACCCCGGAATACCTCGAGTGGATTCGGGCGACCCGACCGACGATCCGACCCCGTACGGGAGTGACGCCGGCCGTGACTCGGGGGCCCCGGCCCTGGGCCTCGATCCTGATTGGCCTGATCGGTCTCATCGGGTTGATCGCCGTCTATGCCACCCGGACCACGATACCGCGTGGATTCACCCGGGGCGACGCCATCGTCCTGGCCGACCTCGAGAACACCACCGGCGATACGCTGTTCGACCGATCCCTGGTGACCGCCGCGGCCATTGGCCTCCGGCAGTCGCATCACCTGTCGCTCCTGCCGCAGGGGCGGATCGGATCCGCGCTCCAGCGGATGGGCGTGACGGTATCCGATTCCGTCCGGTTCACGCTCGACCTGGCGCGCGAAGTGGCCATTCGGGAGAACGTGGGGTACGCCGTGGGTTTCCGGCTCGACCCCGCCGGTGACGGCTATCGTCTGTCGGTCGAGGTGGCCAGTGGCCAGACCGGCGATCCGATCCTGACGACGAGCGCGAATGCCGAAACCAAGGCCGGCACCATCGGCGCGCTCGACCGCCTGCTCCTCGAGGTGCGGGCCGCGCTGGGGGAACGACGCGGCGAGATCGAAGCAAACACGGTGCCGCTGCCCGCGGCGACGACGACCTCGCTCGAAGCCCTTCGGTCCTACGCGACCGGCTCGGCGGCGTGGTCGCGCGGCTATTTCCGGATTGCCGCGGAGTTGTGGCATCGCGCCCTCGACCTCGACACCGGCTTCGCGATGGCGATGGGCGCGCTTGGCGCCTACTCCTATTTCCATCACGACCGGGCCACCGGCGAACGGTATTACATCGAGGCCCTCCGGCGGAGCGGACGCCTCACCGAATGGGAGCAGCTCGAACTGGCCCGCGGTTTCGCCAGCGCCCGGCAGCGGACCGATTCCGCCCTGGCCCTTCATCGTCAGATGGCGGAGCGGTTCTCGTCCGCCGTCACCTGGTACAACTACGGGACCGAGTTGATGGGCGTCGGCCGGTCCGCCGAGGCCATCGAGGCCCTCACTCGCGCGGCCAGTCTCGACTCCACTTTCGCCAACATCCGGATCAACCTGGCCACGGCCTCGAAAGCGTTGGGACGCCTCGACGACGCCCTCCGGTACTACACCGAGGCCGGCACCCTCGACTCGACGATCCTCGCGTCTGGCAACATCGGAACCGAATACGGCACCGCGCTCGCCGCGGCGGGTCGAGTGGCCGACGCCGCGGCCGTGTACCAGCGGATGTTGCAGCGGAACAACCTGTTCGATCGGAGTCTCGGTTACCGCGGTCTCGGCTACCTGGCCGTCTGGCAGGGCCGGTTCGAGGAAGGGGTTGGCGCGTTCCGGCAGGCCACCGCCGTATCCCGGCAACAGGGCCGCAGCGCCCTCAGCGTCCTCCGGGGCGACCTCCTCGAGGGCCTGAGCCTCCTCTTGCTCGGCGACTCCGTCGACGCGAACCGAGCACTCGACCGCGCCCTGGCTGGCGCCGACTCGACCATCGAGCCGGGCTTCCGGGCATTGGTCGGGTATGCCCTGGCCCGCGCGGGCCGGGCCGCCGACGTGGAGCGGCTGGCGGCCGGACTCCGGTCCGGCGCCGACACGCTGGCCCGGACCGATCAGGACGCCATCCAGTACCTCGAGGCGGAGCTGCTCCTGATCCGCGGTCAGCCGGACTCCGCCGCGGACCGCTTTGGCGCGACGCGGCGGGGTCCCCTCCGCGCGCTCGCCGCACAACGGCAGCTGACGGCCCTCGCCGCAACCGGCGTCGGCGACCCCGCGCGCCAGCTCGCCGACTCCCTGCTGGCCCAGCCGGTGATCGGGAGCGAAGCCCAGTTCGAGTGGCTCTGGAACCTGTCACTGGCCGGTGACCTCGAGTCTCGAGCCGGCCAGGCTGACCGAGCCCGAGCGCGGTTCCGCCGCCTGCTGGAGTTGTGGGCCGACGGCGACTCCGCGGCCGCGCCGTTGGCCGACGCCCGGCGCCGACTCGACGCCCTGGCCGGCAAGCCCTGACGCTATATTTCCTCCGCCGCGGTGCCTCCCCCCGCGGCGCGCCTCCGCGCACGACCCTCTGACACGGAACGAAAACGGATGTCCATCAAGTCCGACCGCTGGATTCGCCGGCTGGCCCGCGAACACGGGATGATCGAGCCGTTCGTCGACACCCAGGTCCGCCAGACCGACGCGCAGGGCCGTCGCGTCATCTCGTACGGCGTATCGTCTTACGGATACGACATGCGAGTGGCGCCTGAGTTCAAGATCTTCACCAACGTGCTCTCCGCCATCGTCGATCCGAAGGAATTCGACTCGCGAAGTTTCGTCGAGTTCCAGGGAGACGTCTGCATCGTGCCTCCCAACAGCTTTGCCCTGGCGCGATCCGTGGAGTACTTCCGGATCCCGAGGAACGTCCTCACGATCTGCGTCGGCAAGTCGACCTACGCCCGGTGCGGCATCATCACCAACGTCACGCCGTTCGAACCCGAATGGGAGGGTCACGTCACCCTCGAGATCTCCAACACCACACCCCTGCCGGCTCGGATCTACGCCAACGAAGGCATCTGCCAGGTCCTCTTCTTCGAGGCCGACGCCGATGACCTCTG
>CADEGB010000279.1:0-2047 GCA_902826755.1 uncultured Gemmatimonadota bacterium | reverse complement strand
AAGGCCGGCAAGTACCAGGGGCAGCTCGGCGTGACGCTTCCGCGGCTCTGAGCCGCGCCCGTTTTTCCCCGGAGCACCCATGCGCCTTCGTTTTGCCCCAGTCGGCCTCGTCTTCGTTGTCTCCACGGCCGCGGCCCAAATGGCCGAGCCGGCCCGGGTGTGGGACCACTACACCCGGACCGACGCCATGATCCCGATGCGGGACGGGATCCGCCTGTTCACCACGATCTACACGCCCAAGGACACCACCCGGTCCTATCCGATCCTGCTGACGCGGACGCCGTACGGCACCGACACCTACCTCATCAGCATCGGTCCGGATTCGGCGTTCGAACGCGAAGGCTACGTCTTCGTGATGCAGGACGTCCGGGGCCGCTATCAGTCCGAGGGGGAGTTCGTCAACGTCCGCCCCTTCAATCCGACCAAGAGCGGGACCCAGATCGACGAAGCGTCCGATACGTACGATACGATCGACTGGCTGGTCCGTCAGGTGCCCCACAACAACGGACGGGTCGGCGTCTGGGGGATTTCCTACCTCGGCTTCTACAGCACAATGGCCGCGCTGAGTGGTCATCCGGCCCTCAAGGCCGTCTCCCCGCAGGCGCCGGTCACCGATTGGTTCCTCGGGGACGACTTCCATCACAACGGCGCGTTCTTCCTTGCGGACGCGTTCAATTTCATGGCCAGTTTCGGCGTCCCTCGGCCAGCACCGACCCGAAAGCGAGAACCGCCGTTCAACTACGGGACTCCGGACGGCTACCGGTTCTTGCTCGAAGGCGGATCTCTGGCCGAGCTGACCGCCCGTACCTTCGGCGACCGGATCCCATTCTGGAAGGAGATGTTCGCTCACCCCACCTACGACGGGTTCTGGAAGGCGCGGACGCCGCTCCCCCACCTGAAGGGTATCAAACCGGCGATCCTGACCGTCGGCTCCTGGTTCGACGCGGAGAACACCTGGGGAGCGCTCCAGGTCTACAGCGCAATGGAGCGCCAGAACCCCGGCCTGGCCAACGGTCTGGTGATGGGGCCTTGGTACCACGGTCAGTGGTGGTTCGAGGATGGCAACCAGCTGGGCGAGGTCCGGTGGGGCAGCCCCACCACCCGGTACTACATCGACCGAATCCTGCTGCCCTTTTTCAACTTCCACCTCAAGGGATCGGGAGACGGGCAGTTCCCGGAAGCGCACGTGTTCGAGACCGGCGCCAACCGGTGGCGAACCTTCGATACCTGGCCGCCGGCCGGAACCACCAAGCGACGGCTCTTCTTGGGCGCCGGCGGCACGGTGAGCTTCGACCGATCGACCCCCGCCGCCGACCGGGGCTTTGACCAGTACTGGAGCGACCCGGCCAAGCCGGTGCCATATCTCGACCGGATCACCACCCAACGCCCCGGAAGCGCGCACGAGTACATGGTCTGGGATCAGCGGTTCGCGTCGACCCGGCCGGACGTGCTCGTCTATCAGACCGAGCCGCTGACCGAGGACCTCACCATGGCCGGACCGATGCAGGTGTCGCTCTCGGTGGCCACCAGCGGCAGCGACGGCGACTGGATCGTCAAGGTCATCGACGTCTACCCGAACGACACGCCGGATCCGGACCCGAACCCGACCGGGGTCCGGTTCGGTGGCTATCAGCAACTCCTCCGCGGCGACGTGATGCGGGCCCGGTTCCGCGACGGATTCGAACGACCGAAAGCCCTGGTGCCGAATCAGCCGGTGACGCTGCGCTTCGGGCTGAACGACGTCCTCCACACGTTCCGACGCGGACACCGGATCATGATCCAGGTCCAGAGCAGCTGGTTCCCGCTGGTCGACCGGAATCCGCAACGGTTCGTGGACATCTACCGGGCCACGACTCGCGACTTCCAGCCAGCCTGGATGCGGGTCTATCGCGATCAACGACGACCCTCCTTCATCGACTTCGGCGCCTTGCCCTGACCCGGAACCCACCGTGGACTACCAGTACGTCGACCCGAATCTGCCTCGTCGCATCGAGGGATGGTACAGCCCGATCCTCGGGCTCGACCTGCCGCCGGCTCACTAGTGGCA
>CADEGB010000278.1 GCA_902826755.1 uncultured Gemmatimonadota bacterium | reverse complement strand
CCGCGAGCAGATGGGCGTGGCCGGGGGCACCCGGAACCTGCCCTGGCTCTACCTCGGGACCCTGCTCTCCACCCTAGCCGTCCACCCGCCGTTCGCGGCCCTGGTGGCCCGCCTGCCCAGGGAACGATTCATCACGCTGTCGAACCGATTCTTCGTCGCCAACATCCTGGGGTTCTTCCTGCTGTTCGAGCTCGTCCCCGGCGAGCGCCTGGTCTGGATCGGCCGGATCTTCTTCGTCTGGACCAGTGTCTTCAACCTGTTCGTGGTCTCGGTCTTCTGGGCATTCATGGTGGACGTCTTCCGGACTGAGCAGGCGAAGCGGCTGTTCGGCTTCATCGGCGTGGGCGGGACGCTGGGCGGGATCACCGGTGCAGCCCTGACGGCGGTGCTGGCCGAACGGATCGGGCCAACGTCCCTGTTCCTCGTGTCGGCCCTCCTGCTCGAACTGGCGGTCCAGTGTGTGCGCCGGTTGTCACGCCTCAAGCGGGACGAGGCCGAACGGCGCGGGGAAGTGGAGCACGTCATCGGCGGCCGGACCCTCGCGGGGGTCGGTCACGTTATGCAGTCGCCTTATTTGCTCGGGATCTGCGGGTACATGCTCCTGTTCACCGTGGGGTCCACGGTCCTCTACTTCCAGCAGGCCGAGCTGGCGGCCGCCTCGTTTGCCGATCGGGCGGCGCAGACCGCCTTTTTTGCCCGGCTCGACCTGGCGGTCAACGTGCTCACCCTGCTGACCCAGGTCTTTCTCACCGGACGGCTCATCAAGGCCCTCGGGGTCACGCTGACCCTGGCCATCCTTCCGGCCCTGTCGGCGGTGGGCTTCCTGCTGCTCGGCCTCATGCCGGCCCTGGCCGTGTTCGTGGTATTTCAGGTTCTCCGACGCGCCGGCGAGTACGCGGTGGCCCGCCCCGCCCGCGAGGTCCTGTACACCGTCCTCTCCCGCGAGGACAAGTACAAGGCCAAGCACTTCATCGACACCTTCGTGTACCGGGGCGGTGATCAGGTCGGGGCGTGGAGCATGCGGGGTATGGCGGCGCTCGGGCTCGGGCTGGCCGGGACCGCGTTCGTGGCCGTTCCCCTGGCGGTCGGGTGGTTCGGGATTGCGCTGTGGCTTGGCCGTCGGCAGGCGACCATGGCGGGGCCGCGAGGCTAGCGCCGCCGCAATTCCACCAACACGGGCCGGTGGTCAGACCCGTAGTCCGGCAGCACCCTGGCCGAGCGGACCACCCAGGCCTCGTCGGCCAGCACGTGGTCGATCCGGAGGCGGATCAAGCCGGTGCGTTTGGTGGCCCCGAGGCCAAAACCGGCAGCGGCAAACGCCTCGGTCAGGTCCGACCAATGCTCCCGGTAGATGGCACTTTCGGTCGGCAGGTTGAAGTCGCCGACCACCAGCCGCGGCCCCGGCCCTTCGTCGACCCACCGGCGGGCTTGCCGCGATTCGATCCCGCGCAACAACGTTTCCTCCCGGATCATCGCCGTCGCCGCCGGGTCGCCGCTCAGCAACGACTCGAGCCCCTGCCGCGGGGTCTCCAGGTGAACGTTCGTGAGGTCGAAGGGCCCGCCCGGACCCTCGATCCGGTACCGGATTACGATGCCCGACCCGCCAGCCGCCTGAACGTCGCGGCGCGGCAGCGGGTCGACCGAGGTGACGGGGAAGCGGCTCATCAGGCACCCGGCCCCGGGGTAGGCCCGATACCCGGGGACCTCGGCCATGGCCGCCTCGATGACGGGGCCGCATTCCTGAAAGGCCACGAGGTCCGGCTTCCACTCGTCGATCAGGCGACCAAGATTGGCAACCGCCCGCTTCCCGCCCCCGACGTTGTAGGTGATGATCCGGACCGAGGTGGCTGGGTCACCGCCAGCAAGCAACCGCCCCAGCCCGAGCGACGCGCCGAGAACCCAGAAGGCGCCGATAGCCGTTGCAAGTGTCAGGAGCCCGAGGGTGATCAGGCGGCGGCTGGCCACCGCCAGCACGGCAAGGGGAACCAGCGGAAGGACCCACGGCCACCGGCCGCTGAACAACAGCGCGGTGCCGCCCCACCAACGGTCGCCGGTGCGAAGGAGAATCGCCACGCCCACCAGCGCCATGATGGCAACGATGAGCAGCCCGTCGAGCGGCGTCAGGAACCACGCCCCCGCCCGGAGCCGAGATCGCGGAGCCTGCCCATGGAGCCACCGCCAGGCGCGACCGACCCGCCAGCGATCGAGCGGGGCCTGGCAGATCGGGCACCGCGCCCGGCGCCAATAGCGCGCCGGGTCGAGACCGACCTGGTGCCCCTTGCCGGCGCAGCGGAAAACGAGGGGAGAACGGGTAGGCGTCGTTGGCTCAGCGATCAGGCTGGGGGGTGACCCGGAGGTACGGCTTCTTCGTCACGAACCCCTTGGGGAATTTCCGCTTCGCGTCTTCGTCCGAAACGGCCGGCACGATGATCACGTCCTGGCCTGGCGTCCAATCGGCCGGGGTCGACACCTGGTAGGTGGCGGTGAGCTGGAGCGAGTCGATGACCCGAAGAATTTCGTCGAAGTTCCGGCCGGTGCTGGCCGGGTAGGTCAGGGTCAGCTTGATCTTGTTGTCGGCGCCGACCACGAACACCGAGCGGACGGTCATCGTGTCGCTGGCGTTCGGGTGGATCATCCCGTAGAGATTGGCAACGACCCGATCCGGATCGCCGATCATCGGGAAGTTCACGACCTGGCCGGTCACGTCGGTGATGTCCCCTTCCCATTTGACATGGGACGCCACCGGGTCCACGCTCAACCCGATGATCTTGACGTTCCGCCGCTCGAACTCCGGTTTGAGCCGGGCCGCCGCCCCGAGTTCCGTGGTGCACACCGGCGTGAAGTCTTTCGGGTGCGAAAAGAGCACCGCCCACGACCCGCCCTTCCACTCGTGAAATCGAATCGGGCCGTGGGTGGTTTCGGCGGTGAAATCGGGGGCAAGATCTCCAAGTTGCAGCGTCATGGGCACCAGCCGGTTTGGGGGTCGACAACCGACCGTGAAGTTAGCCTTCCGCCGTCGCGAGGCAAATCGGACCGCCGGTTACCGCTCGTCGTCATCGCCGTCTCCGCCTGCCCCCGACTCCACCGCCACGCCCGCTCGTCCGGGCGCCGCGGCGGCCGCCACGTGAACCTCCGCCGCGCCGTAGCGATAGACCAGTTCCCCACCGGTATGCCCCACCTGATAGCCGACCGGGAGCAGGACGAACGCCGCGACCGTCGCGACCACGCGTCCCGCCTCGCCGAGCCGCCCTCGGGCGAGCCCCATCCCGGCCAATACCAGGGTGACCCCCGTCAGCACCAGGAACCGCTCAGCCCGCTCGGCGTGACCTTCGATGATGGGTTCCGACACGACCTCCTCGACGGCCTCCTCCTGGCGCTCGCCGGTCTCCACCGCCAACCAGCTGGCTGCAAAGAGGCCGACCGCCAGCACGGTGACCGTCCCCCAGCCCACCCGCGAGGACACGGCGGCACGTCGGATGAGGAACAGAGCCCCAATCGCCGCAACGGGGAGAAGGACGGCCAGGACGATCGGGAAATGGACGACTGCGGGGTGAAGCGGATTCGGAAGCACGGTAAGGCTCCTTATCTTGCTGGACTGTTGGTTTCGGCCATCTGGTTGATCGAACCTGTTCTATCCGGGCAACGGAGACCATCCGGCAAACGCCCCATCCCCGCCCGGCATCTGTCCCGGGACTAGATTTCCTACCGATTTGAGCCCGGACTGGAGCCGAACGCGTGGATCCCGAGGAAGAGGAGGAGCGGGCGGACGAGCCCAACATCGGACGGTTTGCCGCCCTGGTGCTTGCTGCCGTGGCCGCGGGCGGGATTGCCGATCTCATCCTCGATGCACCGACCAGACCTAGCCCCCATGTCGTGCTGGAACTCGTTCTCATCCTGCTCAGCCTTGGCGGACTTGGCTACCTGGCCCGCGGTTGGATGACCGCCCGGGCGTCGCTCGAATCGACCCAACGCCACCTCGCCACGCGGTTGGCCGAGCGCGATGCCTGGCGCGCGAGCGCGGAAAAGGCGCTTGATGGCTTGAGTCACGAGGTCGACCGACAGTTTCACGCCTGGGCCCTCTCACCAGCCGAGCGGGAAATGGCTCTGCGCCTCATCAAGGGGCACAGCGTGAAACGGATCGCCCGGGAGACGGAGCGCAGCGAGAAGACCGTGCGACAGCACGCCGTGGCCGTCTATCGAAAATCGGGCCTCTCGGGTCGAGCCGAGTTGGCGGGGTTCTTCCTGGGCGGACTCCTGCTCCCGAATGGGGAGTTGAGCGACGGGGATAGAGGCCAGGAGCGTTAACGGTCCTTTCACCTGATCGGCCTAGGTTACCTGCCGTGTCCAATCCCTGTCGATCAGCACCCCGGGCAACCGGGACCGTCCAATGAGAATCCTGGTGGTCGAGGACGAGCCGCTCCTTCGCGACTCGCTCACCCGCGGCCTCCGCCAAGGCGGCCACGCGGTCGATGGGGCCGGATCCGTTCGCGAGGCGCTCGGCAAGCTCGGCCTCGACCCGTACGACGCCCTCGTCCTCGATCTCAACCTGCCCGATGGTTCAGGGCTCGATCTGGCCCGCACCCTCCGCCGGACGGGTGCCAACGTCATCATCCTGGCGCTGACCGCTCGTGACTCCATCCCGGATCGGGTCGAGGGACTCGACGCGGGAGCCGACGACTACCTGGTCAAGCCTTTTGCCCTCGACGAACTGCAGGCCCGCCTCCGAGCGCTCGAACGACGACATCCGACCGTCCGGCCGGCCGCCATCGAGATCGACGACCTCCGGATCGATCCCGCGAGCCGGACAGCGTCCCGGGCCGGACACCGCATCGAGCTGACGACGACCGAGTTCTCCCTGCTCGAGTTCCTCGGCAAACACGCGGGGGAGGTCGTGGGTCGGGCCACCATCAGCGCGCACGTTTGGGACGAGAACTACGACCCCGCGTCCAACATCATCGACGTCTACATCGCCCGCCTCCGGAAGAAGCTCGATGTTCCGGGCGGGCGCCCGCTATTGCACACCGTCCGTGGCGCCGGGTACGTTTTGCGACCCGACGCCACTGATGGCTAGCTACCCCCTCCGCGGTCTCCGCATCCGCCTGACCGTCGCCGTGACGGCGACGATCGCGCTGCTCCTCGCCATCGGCGCGGCGGCGCTCTATGCCGTGCTGGAACGGCACTGGCGGACCGAGGTTGACCAGACCCTGGCCCACTCGCTCGACGCGGCCCGGACGTTGTTCACCTCCGAGTTAGCCGAGTACGGAACCCCGAGGAACACCGTCGTTCACATCGTCACCGAGCTGGTCTTCGGAGATCGCTCGGTCGTGGCCGTCGACCCGAACGGCACCCGGCTGGCTCAGAGCCGCCCCCTGGAGGAGGCACCCGACCTCTGGCGAGCGCCTCTGCCGCCCCCAACCCGCGGCCCGATCACCGTCCAGGCGCCAAACGGTCCGAGCCGGGTGGCCACCACCGACCTGGCGCAGGGGTTTCAGCTGGCGGTCGGGATGACCCTGGTGCCGATGGAAAAGCGGCTCCGCGACCTCCGAACGGTCCTGATCCTTGGCGTTCTCGTGAGCTTGGCGGCCGGGGCTGGCGTGGCCCTGGTCGTGTCCCGTAGGGTCCTGACGCCGGTGACCGCGATGGCCGAGTTGGCCGACCGGCTTCGGGAGGCGGTGACCCGCGGGGAGCAGCCGGAGATCCGGCTGCTCCCCCTGCCGACCGACAGGGACGAAGTCGGCCGCCTGCAGACCGCCTTCCTGGCGTTGGTCCAGCGGCTCGAAGCGGCGATCGATCAGGAACGGGACACCGCCGCCAACCAGCGCCGCTTCTTTGCCGACGCCGCACACGAGTTGCGAACCCCGGTGGCCATCCTCCGCAACGAGATCGAGACCGCCCGGCTCGAGGCGGCCCATCCGGTCCAGATCGCCGTCCTCGACCGGCTGGGGCGGGAGGCGCACCATCTCGGGCAACTGGTGGGCGACCTGCTGCTGCTGGCCCGGGGCGAGACGGCCAAGGACATCGAGGCGACGGCCGTGATCTTCCTCGACGATGCCGCCAGCAACGCCATTGTCCGGGCCAGCCGGCTCCCGGCCGCGGTAGGGGGACGGATCGCGGTCGGGCAGTTCGAGGCCACCCCGGTCCGGGGCGACCCCACCCTGCTCGAACGAGCGGTCCTCGCCCTGATCGAAAACGCCCTGCTCCACGCGCCCGGCAGCGACGTCGAGGTGAGTGTGGGGAGCGGTGAAGGACCGCACCCAATCGGCTGGGTCCGCGTCACCGACTGGGGCCCGCCAATACCGGCGGACGCGGTCGAGCGGATCTTCGAACGATTCGTTCGGCTCCGGCAGG
>CADEGB010000277.1 GCA_902826755.1 uncultured Gemmatimonadota bacterium | reverse complement strand
CACTTTCAACGAGCAGCAGATCGTGGCGTCGATCGCCGCCACCGCGCTCTCGTCAGAGCTGGAACGGTCGCTCATCTCCTCGCCCGACGCGCCGTTCGACCTCATCGAGATCCGGCCCGGCTTTGCCCAGGGCAATACTGCGTTCTCCACGGCTGGTTCGGTCACCACCCTGTCGCTCGGGCGGCAGCTGTCCCGGCGGCTCTTCGTCACGTTCAACCTCGGCGGGTGCGTCAACGCCAAGGGCGTCGAACTCAATCGGCAGTATCTTGGCGCGACGTTGGAGTACCGGCTCCACCCCACCCTCAAGCTCCAGGTGGCGGGCGAGCCGGTCCAGTCGTGCCTCGGCGACGTCAGCAGCAGTCTGACCCGGCCGAGCCGCTACCAGTTCGGCGCCGGCCTGAAGTGGGATCGAGAGTACTGAATGGCACGGGCGTTATTGATCGCGAACCCGGTGGCGGCGCGGACCTCGCCCGACGTGGCCGAGACCGTGTCCCGCGTCTTCCGAGCCGCGGGGTGGCAGATCGATATCCGGGAAACCACCTCCCCGGAAGACTCCCGGACCTTCGCGCGCGACGCGGTGACGGCTGGTTTCGACCTGGTGGCGGTGTTCGGTGGCGATGGGACGACGATGCAGGCGGCGGCGTCCCTGGTGGATACCGGCGTGCCGCTCGGCCTGGTGCCGGGCGGTACCGGCAACGTCCTGGCGGGGAATCTCCGGATCCCGCTCGGTCCGGTGCAGGCCGCTGAACTGATCCTCCGGGGCCGGTCCCGCGCCATCGACCTCGGTCGGATCGAGCGGGACGACGGGCCTCACTACTTCGCGGTGGCCTGCGGCGCTGGCGCCGATGCCCGGGTCATGGGCGGGACCGACCCCGACACCAAACGACGGCTCGGGATCGGGGGGTACTTCAACACCCTGTTCCGGGTCCTGCCCCAGATCCGCTCGACCCGATTTGCCGTGACCGTCGACGGCGTTCGGATCGAGGCCCAGGCGGCGGTCGTGCTGGTGCTGAACTGCGCCGAGGTGATTCCGCCGCTGGTCCGGATCGGGCCGGAGGCCCGGATCGACGATGGCGTCCTCGATGTCCTGTTCGTGTCGGCGGACAGTCCCTGGCAGGCGGTCCGGGGCGTCTGGCGAGCGATGGCCAACGTGATGTTCGAGACCGGCGAAACCGGCTATTTGCGTTATGCCCGGGGCCGCGAGATCACGATCGAAGCCGATCCGATCGAGCCGGTCCAATTCGACGGCGATCTGGCCGGCTCGACGCCGGTGACCGCCGTCGTGCAGCCCGGCGCGCTCCGGGTCATGGCGCCGGAACCATGACAACGTTATGCATTACCCCCATCGCGTCGGCGACGGGGGCTTGAACGCGATCGATCTCCCTGGAGAGACGATGACCGACTCGATCCTCTTGATCCACGACGACGCAGCCGTGCTGCGCGCCATCGGCGCCCGTTTCGAGGAAGCGGGCCACGAGGTGATCCGCGAGCTGTCGATCGAGGCTGGCGTGGCCACCCTCGCGCGGACCCGCCCCGACGCCGTCCTGCTGGCGCTCACCCTGGCCACGCCCGCCGCCATCGGCGGCTTCGGGGGCGGCGAGGCGCCGGTGGTGCTCTTTGCCGACCGGCCCGACGCCGCGGCCGCCACCGAGGGTCTCAAAACCGGCGCCGCCCAGGTGGTCGACACCTCGGCCGACCCCGCGGTCCTCCTCACGGCGGCCGCGGCCGCGGCGCGAGTCGCCCGCAATCGGCGGGTGCTCACCGCGTTGCTCGCGGCCACCGGCTCACGTCACGGCCTCGCTGAACTGGGGAGCTCGCCGCCGATCCGGCAGCTGGCCCAGCAGATTGCGCTGCTGGCGCAGAGCGATCGGACCACCCTGCTGTTGAGTGGCGAGATCGGCGTCGGCAAGGGCTGGGTCGGCCGGGTCATCCACGATCTCGGTCCTCGGGCCGGGAAGGCCTTTCTCGAACTTCGCTGCACGGGTATGAACGCGACCTATCTCGAGTCGCTGTTGTTCGGGCACGAGCGCGGCGTCTTTGTCGAGGCCACCGAGCGTCGCCGCGGGCTCCTCGAGGTCGCCGATGGCGGCACCGTGCTCCTCCGCGAAATCGGCGACCTCCCGGCCGAGATCCAGCCGAAACTGCTCCGGGTCCTCGAAACCCGTTCGTTCAGGCGGCTCGGCGGCGTCGACGACATTTCGGTCGACACCCGGCTCATGGTCACCACCCGGCGGAGCCTGTCCCAGGACGTGGAGGCCGAGCGATTCCGGGAGGATCTTTTCTACCGCCTCAGCGTCATGCCGGTGGCCCTCCCGCCGGTGCGCGATCGGGGTCAGGAGGATCGGCTTGGCCTCCTGACCGCCATCCACGACGACCTCAAGAACGAGTTGCCAGAGGGACCCCCGAGCCTCGCCGCCGACGTCACCGAGCGTTTCCTGGCCTACTCCTGGCCGGGCAACATCCGGGAGATGAAGAACGTCTTGGAGCGGGCGATGATGGTGGCGCGCGGCCAGCCGATGGTGAACGTCGAACATCTGCCGGGTGAGTTCCGGGCCCGCTCCGGACTCGGCGACCGGCGCCACACCCCGATGACGCTCGAGGCGCTCGAACACCAGCACATCGATCGGACCCTCCGATACCACGGTGGGAACCGGACCCGGGCGGCCAAGGAGCTCGGGATTTCCCGGGCAACCTTGATCAACAAGATCAAGCTCTACAACATCACCGACTGAGGAGCCTGACCATGGGGGCCCCCAAGAAACCGTCGACGGACGCGATGGTCTGCCGGGCCTGCGGGCGGGAAGAGCGGGCCTCCGAAGGCTACCCGTGCGAAGGATGCGGGACCTTCATCTGCCTGATCTGCTGCTTCCGGGGGGTGGTGCTCTGCGAGACCTGCCGGGCCGCCGCCGACCAGAGTGCCAACGCGGGCGGCGGCGCGTGACCCGGGTCCTGGTGCTGTTCGACATTGACGGAACCCTGCTGCTCTCCGGTGGCGCGGGGCGCCGAGCCATCCTCTCGGCGCTCACGGAGGAGGCGGGCGAACTGCCGGGAGCCGTGGACCAGGTCCGGTTCGACGGCAAAACCGATCCCCAGATCGTGGGCGAATTGCTCGACGCCGCCGGCCACCAGGCGCCCCATCCGCCGGATCGGGTCGATCGGGTGCTGGAGCGATACCTGGTCCATCTCGAAGCCGATCTGGCCCAGACCGCCCACCAGGCCACCGTGATGCCGGGGGTGTTCCCGCTCCTCCAGGCGTTAGGCAGCGACGACCGGGTAGTTCTCGGCCTCCTGACTGGCAACGTGAGTCGGGGGGCGGCCATCAAGCTCCGAGCGGTGGCCATCGCGCCGGAGCAGTTCCGAGTCGGCGCCTACGGCTCCGATCACGCCGTGCGGTCGGCCCTGCCGCCGATTGCCGCGGCCCGGGCCGAGCCTCTCTTTGGGCGACGACCCGCGGGATCCGAGATCGTCATCATCGGCGACACGCCCGCCGACGTGACGTGCGGCCTCTCGGTCGGTGCCCGCTCGGTCGGGGTGGCGACCGGCAGCTACCGGGTGGCCGACCTGACCAGGGCCGGCGCCGACCACGCGTTCGCCGACCTGAGCGACACGGAGCGGGTGGCGGCGGCGATCCTGGGCACCCGGTAATGCTGGAGCGGGAACTCAAGGCAATGGTGCCCGATCCCGACCGGGTCCGCCGCGCCCTCGAGGCATCCGGCGCGGTCCGGACCTTTGCGGGCGCGATGGCCGATCGGCGCTTCGACCGTGAAGGGACCCTCACCGCCCGGGACGAAGTGCTCCGAATCCGCAGTTACCGCGGAAACGACGGGACCCGCCGGGCCCAACTCGGCTGGAAGGGCCCGGTTGCCATCGCCGACGGCTACAAACTCCGCCCCGAGCACGAAATCGAAACGCCCGACGCCGAGGCGGCCGAAGCGCTGTTGGCGGCGCTCGGATACCAGCCGGTCCACGCCATCGATCGCTACGTCGAGTATTACCAACTGGACGAGGCGGTGGTCCGCCTCGAGTGGTACCCCCGAATGGACCCGCTCGTCGAAGTTGAGGGCTCGGCGGCCGCCATCGAGCGCGCGGTGGCCGCCACGGGGATGCCCCGGCAGGCGTTTTCTCCCGAATCGCTGCTCGCCTTCGTTGCCCGTTATCAGCAACGGACCGGCGAGACCGCGGCGGTGTCCCTGGCGGAACTCGGGCCGGGGCGTCCGGACTGGCCGGCGCGATGAGCGGCGGGCGGCGCGACCTCGAGTTTCCGGAGCTCGGTCCGTACCTCGGCCGCATGGCGGACGCCACCCGCCGGTTCGAGGGACCGGTGCCGCTCGATCCGATCCGCCTCGATCTCGTCACCGCGTTGTTCGAGCGGGCGGGCGTTGCCCGCGATTTCCTCCTGACCGGCGATCGCGAGGGCGCCCGGTCCGCGCTCGATCGGACCACCTGGCTGGCGTTGTGGCGGGACGCGGCCGCCCGGGCTGCCGACGCCACCGCCGCGGCCATCGTCGCGCGCCTCGAGGTGGCGGCTCGGCGATCTCGTTTCCCGGCCCGAAAGCTCGCCGCCGCGCTCCCGTCGGCGGACGACCGGGCGGTACTCGGGGCCAAGCTCGACGCGGCGGGGATCCCGCTCGAGGAGCGGGCCGGCCGGCTTCCAGGGGGCGACGACTGGTGGGACCGGCTCCGCCAATCCGCGGTGGCGCTGGAGGACTCGTGGGAGTCCCTGGAGGCCGAGGTCCGCCAGGCCCTCGCCATGGCCGAGGTGGCGGCCGAGCGGATCGAGGCGTGGCGCCCGTCGCTTCGCGGCTGGTGGATTTCGTTAGGCGTCGTTGCGATCATCGCCGGTTGGCTGGGTCTGGTCCTCGGCGGCTACCTCCCGCGGCCCGGTTGGCTCGATCCGCTCCATGACTGGTTCTGGAGGTTGCCATGGCCGTGATCGGGCTCGGGATCGACGTGGTCGACATCGTCCGGGCGGAGGCGTTGATGGCGGAGCGCCGGAAGCGGGTGCTCGATCGCCTCCTCACCGAGGGCGAGCGCGGGTACGTGATGGGGATGCCGCACCCGCCGCGCCATCTGGCGGTCCGGTTGGCCGCCAAGGAAGCGGTGTACAAGGCGCTTCAAGTACTGCCAGGCGCCCGGGGCGTCGGGTGGCGCGAAATCGAGGTGACCCGCGCGGATCACGGGCGTCCGGTGGTGGCGCTGCATGGCTTGGCGCGCCGGCTGGTGGAGGAGCGAATCGGGGCCCGGATCCATGTCTCGCTGACGCATTCGGACCTGTCGGCGGTGGCGGTGGCCATCTTGGAGGAGTAGGGCTCTTCCTATTCCGATCGTCGCGCTCTAGCTTGAGCGGCGATGGGGCAAACTAGCTTGAGACTCATTCTCATCGGCTTGGTCTCCGCCGGTGTCGCCGCGAGCCCGGCCCGGGCTGCGGCCCTGTCCGCCTCCGATTCCGTCGCTGTCGTCCGCCGGGTGGCTACCACCGCCCGGCTCGCCGCGGAGGAATACGGACTCGGTGTTCAGGGGGGGAAGATCGTGCTGGCCCCGGAAGTCGAGGAGGCCCGTCTCTTCTTTGGCGAGGCCCGCAAGGCGGCCGTCAACCTCCCGGTCACCCACGCCGGGGCGGCCACCCGGGAACTCGACCTCCTGATCGCAATGGTCGATCGAGTGGCGCCGCCCGACTCCCTGCTCGCCCGGGTCGACCAGTTGATCGGCACCATCGCCCGGGACCTGGCGGTGACGCTCGACGAATTCCCCAAGACCAACCCGTCACTGGCCCGCGGTGAGGCGATCTACCGGTCGCAGTGTTCGCTCTGTCACGGCATCGCCGGCCAGGGAAATGGGCCGACCGGCGCCGGACTCAATCCGCCCCCCTCGAAGCTCGCCGACCAGGTGTTCTTCCGCGACGCGAGTCCGCTCGATTTCTACCGCCGGGTCAGCATCGGGGTCGCGGGAACCGCCATGCCGGCGTACGAGGGATCGCTCTCCCTGGAAGACCGGTGGGCCGTCTCCCTCTACGCCAGCACCCTGCGATTGCCGGCCGCCCGAGGCTCCGTTCCGGCCAACCTCGCCGACTTCGACGTCAGCGCCGCGCTCACCGACGCCGCCCTCCTCGATTCCCTCGACACCGACGACCTCGCCCGTCTGGCCGCCGTTCGGGCGGCGTCGGGCGGTGCCCGGCGGCGGGACTTCGGGCCGGTTTTCGCCGCGGTGCGGAGCCGGCTCGATTCGGCGTTCGCGATGGCTGAGGCGGGACGCCTCGACGCCTCCCGGAGTGCCGCCCTCGATGCCTACATGGCGTTCGAGGCGGTCGAGAAGGAACTGCGCCTCAAGGACGCCCAACTGGTCGGGCGGGCCGAAAAGGCCTT
>CADEGB010000276.1 GCA_902826755.1 uncultured Gemmatimonadota bacterium | reverse complement strand
AATCCCGACTTCTTCCTCGGGCGGCCCGGCATCGACCGGGTCGTGCTACTCGTCGTCCGGGCGGCGGAAGCGCAGCTCAATCTGATGCTGGACGGGACCGGGGACGCGTTCGAGGCGTTTCTGGTGCCGTCGCAGATCACCCCGCTGGTCCAGGACCCCGGTCTTCGCCTCGTCACGCAGCCCTCGCTCGGCGTCGGGTACCTCCTCTTCAATCAGACGCCGCCCGGCGATCGCACCAAGCCACACCCGATACTGAGCGACCTGGCGGTCCGCCGGGCGATCGCGCTCGGCATCGATCGTCCGGGCCTGGTCCGCGCGGTCTTCGGGCCCTACGCCACGGTCGTCGACGGGCCGATGGGTCAGGCCAGCTGGATCCGCCGCGTGGCCCCGAAGCGCCCCGGCTCCGATCCGGCCGCCGCCCGCCGGCTGCTGGCCGAGCGCGGGTGGCGCGACACCGACGGCGACGGCATCCTCGACAAGGACGGCAAACCGCTGACCCTCCGGCTCGCGTATCCGGGCTCGAGCCTTCCTCGGGTCAGCACCGCCGAACCCATTCAAGAAATGCTCCGCCGGATCGGGATCCGAATCGAATTGGTCCGGCTCGACGGACCGGTCTGGTTCGACCGGCGGGCCAAAGGCGAGTTCGACATCGACTACTCGCAGGCCGTCCTCGACCCGACGCCGTCGGGCCTGGTGCAGAGTTGGTCCTGCGCCGGCATCGGCGGCAGCAACGTGGCCCATTTCTGCGACCCCGCCTTCGACGCCGCCCTGACCCGCGCCATCCGGGCTCCCAGTGACCCCGGCCGGCACTGGCGTGAAGCGATCGGCCTCCTCCAGGCGGCGGAACCGGCGGTGTTCATTTACTCGCCGGTCCAATCGGTGGTGCTGCGGACCCGGCTCCGCCGGGCCACCGTCCGACCCGACCTGCCCTGGACCGATCTCTGGCGGTGGTCCGTCGACCCCGCTCCCGCCACCGCGGCCCGTTAGGCACCCCGTGACCCGCTGGCTTCTCCGGCGGTTGCTCGACACGCTGGCCACGTTCCTCCTCGTGGCCGTCCTGGTGTTCGTCCTGATGCGGATCGCCCCGGGCGACCCCCTCGACCGCCTCAGCGATGACCGGCCGATGGCCCCGGCCGAGCAGGCCAGGCTCCGGGCCCTGTTCGGCCTCGACCAGCCGTTGGGCACCCAGTTCCTTCAGTTTGCGGGGGCCGCCGTCCGCGGCGACTTCGGCGCCTCGATCGAGTACTACCCCACCCGGGTAACCGAACTGGTGGCCAGCCGCCTCGGACCATCCCTGCTCCTCGGCGCCACCGTCCTCCTCATCAATCTGTTCGCCGGCGTCTGGCTCGGCGTGCTCCAGGCCCGCCGTCGTGGATCGCGGCTCGATCGCTGGCTCACCCGGCTGTCCCTGGCCGGCTATGCGGCCCCGAGCTTCTGGCTCGGCTGGATGTTGGTGTCGATCTTTGCCATCGAGTGGCGACTCCTGCCGGCCGCCCAGATGACCGACCCGATGCTCCCGCCTAACGCCGGCTGCCTGGCCCAGGCCGCCGACGTCGGCGCGCACCTGATCCTCCCCGCCCTGACGCTGACGATCATCAGCCTCGCCGCCACGATGCGGTATCAGCGGAGCGCCATGCTCGAGGTGCTCCGGCTCGATTTCGTCCTGGCCGCCCGGGCCCGCGGCCTGTCGGAGCGCCGAGTGATCTGGCGCCACGCCTGGCGCAACGCCCTCTTCCCGATTCTCACCCTCCTCGGCCTCTGGCTTCCGGTCCTCGTCACCGGCGCCGTCTTCGTCGAGCAGGTCTTCAACTGGCCTGGGCTTGGCTCACTCACCGCGGGGGCAGTGATGACCCGCGACTACCCGGTGCTGATGGCCACCGCGCTCCTGGTGGCGGCCGCGGTCCTCCTGAGCGGCGTCCTGACCGACCTGGCCCACCGCCTTCTCGATCCTCGGAGCCGCGACCAATGATCGGCTCCCTCCGCGGAACGGTCGCCACGGCCTGGCACAATCCGTCCGGTCGAGCCGGGATCGTCGTCCTCGGAGCGCTGCTGACCTTCGCGCTCGTCGGCCCCGCGTTCCTCCCCGATCCGACCCGAATCCCCTCGCTGGGCCAGGGAGCGGCCGCGCCATCGCTGACCCATTGGCTCGGCACCGATCACTTCGGCCGCGACCTCATGGCCCGCCTCGCCACCGGAGCCCGGATCTCCCTCGCGATCGCCATGATCGCGGTGGCCCTTTCGCTCTCGATCGGGACGGCGGTCGGACTCGTCGCGGGCTCGCTGGGCGGCGGGGTCGATCGGGTCCTGATGCGGCTGGTCGACGCGGCGCTCGCCGTCCCCCGGCTCTTCATCCTCCTGCTGCTGCTGGCGGTTTGGGAACGGATCCCGATTGCAGCCCTGGTGGCGGTCATCGGCGCCACCGGCTGGTTCGGCACCAGCCGGCTGGTCAGGGGCGAAGTGCTTCGGCTCAAGAACGACGGGTACATCCAGGCCGCCCGGGCTCTCGGTGCCGGCCGCGCCCGGACTATCTTTCGCCATCTGCTCCCGAACGTGGCCGGCGTCATCCTGGTCAGCGCCACCCTCAGTATGGGTGACGTCATCCTCCTCGAGGCCGGCCTCTCCTATCTCGGGGTCGGGGTTCAGCCTCCGACGCCGTCCTGGGGTGTGATGGTGTTCGACGCCCGGAATTCGTTCGCGACCGCGCCGTGGACCCTGTTCTTTCCCGGAGCCCTGGTGGTAATCACGGTACTGGCCACCAGTCTGGTGAGTGACGCGCTCCGCGCCGCCTTCGACCCTCGAAGCGCATGACGCCACTGCTGACCGTCGACAACCTTCGGGTCACCTTCCCGCGCGCCACCGGCCCGTCCACGCCGGTCGACGGGGTGAGCTTTTCCATCGACCGTGGCGAGCGGGTGGCGCTGGTCGGCGAGTCCGGATCCGGGAAGAGTCTGACCTGTCTGGCGCTGCTTCGGCTGATTCCGCACCCCGGCGTCATCGCTGCCGGGAGTTCGATCCGGCTCGATGGCACCGACGTCATGACCCTCGAAGGCGAAGCGCTCCGGGCCATCCGGGGGGGTCGGATCGGCCTCGTCTTCCAGGACCCGATGACGAGCCTGAATCCGGTTCTGACGGTGGGGTACCAGGTGCAGGAAGCGGTGACGGCCCATCGATCGATGTCGCGAGCCGAGGCCCGGGACCGGACGGTCGCTCTGCTCGAAGAGGTCGGCATTCCCGATCCGGCAGACCGCGCCGGCGCCTACCCGCACCAGTTGTCCGGTGGTCTTCGGCAACGGATCATGATCGCCATCGCCCTGGCTGGGGAACCCGACCTCCTCGTGGCGGACGAGCCGACCACCGCGCTCGACGTCACGATTCAGGCGCAGATCCTCGAACTGCTCGACCGGATTCGAACGCGTCGCAACATGGCGGTCCTCCTCATCACCCACGATCTCGGCGTGGTGGCGGGTCGAACCGACCGGGTCATGGTGATGTACGCGGGTCAGTTGATCGAGACGGCCCCGACGCCCCGCCTCTTCGCGGCGCCGGCCCACCCCTATACCCAGGCGCTGCTCCAATCGATGCCGCGCCTGACCGGACCCCTCAACCGACTCGCGTCGATCGGCGGTTCGGTGCCCGAGCCGACCGCCTGGCCCTCCGGCTGCCGGTTCCATCCCCGCTGCGCCCGCCGGATCGGCCCCTGCGCAGCCGAGGTGCCGCCGTGGCGCGAAGCCGGGCCGGCCCAAGAGGGCCGCTGTTGGCTGATCGAGGGCCAAGCCCCATGACGAGCGGCGCGCTCCTCGAGGTCGCCGACCTCGTCAAGCACTTTCCCCAGGGCGGCGGGCTCTTCCGGTCGCCGCGCGTCGTCCATGCGCTCAATGGCCTCAGCCTGACCGTCGCCCCGAAAGAAACTCTGGCCCTCGTCGGCGAATCGGGGTCCGGTAAGACCACCGCCGGACGGGCGCTGCTCCGACTCCTCGACCCTGACGCCGGAACCGTCCGGTTCGACGGCGTCGACGTCCTGGCCGCCGATCGGAAAACGCTGAAGGGTCTCCGGCGCCGGATGCAGATCGTCTTCCAGGACCCGTATGGCTCGCTCGACCCGCGGATGACGGTCGGGGCGTCGGTGGCCGAGGGCATCGAGATCCACCGTCTGGCCCAAGGACCCGAGATCCGAGCCCGGGTGGAGCGGCTCCTCGGCGAGGTCGGCCTCGAACCCGCCGCCGCGGACAAATACCCGCATCAGTTTTCCGGTGGACAGCGGCAGCGGATCGGCATTGCCCGGGCCCTGGCCGTCGACCCCGAGTTCGTGGTGCTCGACGAACCGGTGTCGGCGCTCGACGTATCGGTCCAGGCGCAGGTGCTCAACCTGCTGCTCGACCTCCAGCGCGATCGGGGGCTGTCCTACCTGTTCATTGCCCACGACCTCGCCGTCGTCCGCCAGATGGCGCATCGGATCGCGGTGATGTATTACGGCCGGATCGTCGAACAGGGCAGTCGGGACGACGTCCTCGAGCGACCACGGCACCCGTACACCCGGGCCCTCCTCTCGGCCGTGCCCGAGCCCGATCCGGAAACGCAACGGGTTCGGATCGTCCTCCCCGGCGACCCACCCAGCCCGACCACGCCGCCGCCCGGATGCCCGTTCGCCTCCCGCTGCTATCACTCCGCGCGAGACCGACGCTGCGACACCGAGCGACCGGAACTCCGATCGGTGGGGGCCACGCTGGTCGCCTGTCATCACGCCGAAACCGCCTGAGGATCCCTCCCATGACCGATCTCTGGCTCGTCGACGCCTTTACCGACGTCCCGTTCCGCGGCAACCCGGCCGGGGTCTGCTGGCTCGACCGAACGGTTCCTGACGACTGGATGCAGTCGCTGGCCATGGAGATGAACCAGGCTGAAACCGCCTTCCTCCTCCGCGAGCAGGACGAACTCCGACTGCGGTGGTTCACCCCTGCCTCGGAGGTCGACCTCTGCGGCCACGCCACCCTGGCCAGCGCCCACTTTCTCTGGGCCACCGGTCGCCTCCAGCCCGACCGTGTGGCCCGGTTCCGAACCCGGAGCGGCCTCCTGACCGCGGCGCCCGCCCCTGACGGTTCCATCACGCTCGACTTCCCGGCCACCCCGCCCGCGCCGGCGGAACCGCCGGCCGGGCTCCTGACGGCGTTAGGCACCCCCGCGGGAGAGGTGTGGTCCAACCGGAAGCCCCAGGCCGACTACCTGATCCGGCTGGACGACGCCGCCCTCGTCCTGGCCCTCGAGCCGGACTTCGCGGCCCTCCGGCGGGTCGACGCGCGCGGCGTGATCGTTACCGCGCCCGGAAACCGCCCCGGCGTCGACTTCGTCTCCCGGTTCTTCGCACCCCGGTTCGGGATCGACGAGGACCCGGTCACCGGATCGGCTCACTGCACCCTGGCGCCGTTCTGGGCCGCCCGACTCGGTCGCACGACCCTGACCGGGTACCAGGCGTCCCGTCGCGGCGGCACCGTCCACACCCGACTGATCGGCGATCGGGTCGAACTCACCGGTCGGGCGGTCACCGTCCTCCGCGGCACCATCGACCTCCCCGCCTGATCGACGACCCGCGGGTCAGGAGCCCCGGCCGCCAGCCGCCGAGCGCGGTTCGGCCGGCGTCGACTCCGACACCAGGCCGCCGAAGCGCCGCTGCCGACCCCGGAACTCCGCCATGATCATCGCCAGATCGCCGGGCCGGAAATCGGGCCAAGCCTCCGAGCGGAAAAACAGTTCCGCGTAAGCCCCTTCCCACAACAGGAAATCGCTGAGACGGCTCTCGCCACCGGTTCGGATGATCACGTCCGCGGGCGGCACCGGCCCGCTGGCATGATCGACGAGCCCGACCAGCGCACCGAACTGCTCGAGTGAACATTCCGCCGTGGCTCGCAATGCCGCCCGCCGAACCGCGTCGCGCCCCGAGTAGTCGATCGCGATCCGCAGGAGCAGCGACTGGCCACCCGCGGTCTCCTCCTCCGCCTCGGCGATGGCCCGGAGCACCGGGGCCGGCAACCGGTCGCGCCGCCCGATGACGTTGAGCCGGACGCCGTTGGCCGCGCAGCGTTCCGCCTCGTCCCGGAGATACCGCCGAAACAACTGCATCAGGGCGGCCACTTCGGGAAGCGGCCGCTTCCAGTTGTCGGCGCTGAACGCGTAGAGCGTCAGCGTGCCGATGCCGAGCCCGGGCGCCGCTTCGACGATTCGACGAACCACGGTCGCCCCCGCCTGGTGCCCAGCGACCCGTGGCAGCCCTCGCCGCTCGGCCCACCGCCCATTGCCATCCATCACGATCCCGACATGCCACTCACCGCTTTGCAACACAAAGTCTCCTTCCGAAAAAAAGGGGCCGAAG
>CADEGB010000275.1:2594-6404 GCA_902826755.1 uncultured Gemmatimonadota bacterium | reverse complement strand
TTGGCAGTTCCGTTTGCCGGAGACGATCCTCGGGATGATCGTCGGGTTTGCCAGGTTCCGGCATCAGGATAAGACCGCAACCGTCTGACCTCCAGGTCCGTAGGGACCGAGGCGACCCGCCGTCCACCACCGTCACCAGGACCCACTCATGTCGCGACCGATTCACTTCGAGATCCACGCCGAGCAGCCGACTCGCGCCGCCGCGTTCTATACCACGGTTTTCGGTTGGCAGTTCTCCCAATGGGGTGGCCAGGACTATTGGCTGATCAAGACCGGCGAGGGAGCGCCGGGTATCGACGGGGGCCTGATCAAGCGGATGGGCGCCGCCCCGATCGAGGGCCAGGCAGTGAACGCGTACGTCTGCACGATCGGCACCGACGACCTGGCCGCGACCAGCGACAAGGTCGCGGCGGCTGGTGGCTCGATGGCCTTGCCGAGAATGGCGATCCCCGGAGTGGGCTGGCTCGGGTACTTCAAGGACACCGAGGGCAACATCTTCGGCGTGATGCAGAACGATCCGGACGCCAAGTAGCGCTTGTTCCCGGGGGGACGGGCAACTAGACTGGTCGGTCCCATGCGGTTTTCGTCGTCCTCGGCGCCGTCAGGCGAACCGCCCCGGCCGGGCCACTGGTCCCGCCGGGGCGCCTTTGTATTGGCGGGGCTCCTCCTGGCCGGACCGTTGGCGGCCCAGATCCCCGGCGACGAACTCCCCTCGCAGAGCCGGGTCCGCGGCGAGTACCTCTCCGCCACCTACGCCGACATCAAGCAGATCCTGGCCGAGTGGGCGGAGTATCACCAGACGGGTGACGTGAAGAAACTGATCCGGATGTTCACCGATGACGGTTTGTATTCGCCGGTGGACGGATGGTACGCCCAAGGCCGACAGGCTTTGACCGACACGCTGACTCACCGCCTGGGACGAGTCAAGAACTACCACGCATCGCTGATCGACTTCACCGCCAGCGGCGGTCTGGCGTACTATCTCGGCCGGATGCGGTATCGAGTCGAGGGTGCCGGCGCCGACGTGTCCGGCACGTTCGTGATGGTGTTCTATCTGAGCGGCCGAACCTGGCGGATCCGCAGCTACGTCGAACGGCCGGTGGGGAGCGACTAGGGCTGGCCCGGCTCCGGGCCGGTAGCTATCGGCAACTCGGTCCGCTTGCTCCAATCCGCCATCGAGCCGTCGTACATCCGAGCCGCGAAACCGAGGGAGCGTGCCACCAGATACAGGGCGCTCGCGCGGGTTCCCACCCGGCAGTAGGTCACCACGGTCCGGCCAGGGGTCGCTCCCGCGGCCGTGAACAATCCCTCCAGCGCCTCCCGCTTCTTCACTCGTCCGTTCGTGAACAGCGTGGTCCAATCGAGGTGCCGGGCCCCTGGCACATGACCGACCCTGGGTAAGCCGTCGGCTGGGGCGGTGCCGGCGTATTCCTCCGCGTTGCGGGCGTCGAGCACGACGTGGTCGGCCCGGTTCAGCGCTCGGCCAACCCAGGCGGCATCGACGACGAGGTCGGGCCGCGGCGTGATCGTCAGGCGCCCCGGGACGACGGCGGGGACGTCCGTCGTGACCGGACGGCCGCCCTCGCGCCAGGCGGTGAGCCCGCCGTTGAGCACCACCACCCGGTCCGCGAGGCCGAGGTAGTCCAAGGTGAAGAAGAGCCGTGCCACCGGGAGGGTTTCGCCGTAAAGCACCAAGCGGGAGTTGTCCGAGACCCCCAGGCCCTCGAGCAGCGAATCGAGCGTGGCGGTCGGTGGCAGTTCCGTCGGGAGGCCGTCGCGCTCGGTGACGTACTGGCTCAACGCCACGAACCGGGCTCCCGCGATATGGGCGGAGTCGTAGCTGGCGCGGTTGCGGTCGGCGTGGATGAGCACCACTGCGGGGTCGCTCCGGTGTTGCGCGAGCCACTCGGGCTCGACGAAAAAGCCAGCGGGCTCCGACGCGGCCGGCGGCGGGCTCTTCGGCGGAGTGGGGCTCTCGATCAACGGGAGGCTTGCGCGGGGTGTCCAGTCCCGCATCGACCCGTCGTAGATCCGGGGCCGGTGCCCGAGCAGTCGGGCCATGAAGTAGAGGTGACTGGCTCGCAGCCCGACCGTGCAATAGGTGACGATTTGGCGGCCGTTGCCGGCGCCGGCGTCCGCGAAGAGCGTGGTCAGGCGGTTCCGATCGACGAAGGTGCTCTGGATCCCTTCGAGCGCCGCGGGGCCGTTCGAGTAGGTCTCGGTCCACGGCAGATTCCGGGCGTTCGGCAGGTGTCCGTACCGCGGCATCCGCTCGGCGTCGGTGGTCCCGGCATACTCTTCGGGGGAGCGGCCATCGATGAACGCCACCTTGGGATCGTCGAGATGCGCGGCAACCCAGTCGGCGTCGACGACGAGATCGGTTCGTGGTTTCGGGTCGAGCCGGCCGCGAGCAACGGTCGGCGCCTCGGTGCTGACGGGATGTCCGGCCGCCTGCCAGGCGGCCAGGCCGCCGTCGAGCAGCGCGGCCTGGTCACCGACGCCGAGGTAGTCGAGGGAGAGAAACGCTCGGGGCGTGCTCCAGGCTTCTCCATACAGAATGACCCGGGAGCGGTTGCCGACACCGACCGATTCGAAGACCGAGTCGAGATGCGCCACCGACGGGAGTTCGACGCCTGGCGGCGCCGTGGTCCAGAGGCTCTGGGCGGGGAGGAACCGGGCACCGGGGATGTGCCCCTTGTCGTAGTCGGCGCGGTTGCGGGCCACGTGGAGCACCACCACGCCGGGATCCCGGGTCCGGGTGGCCAGCCACGCCGGCGAAACGAGCAGGTCCGCGGCCGTGGACCCGGTCGGGACGGGTCCGACCGGCTTCGGGGACGTGGCGGTAAGGACCATCAGGGCGAGTGTCAGCATGGGTCGGGGCCTACGGCTTTCGGTTGGGCGGTACCGCGTCGGCGCGGCCATCGAGGTAACGGGAAAACCAGTACATCTGCCAATCGAGACTCTCGACGAGGTGCCGGGGCTCCCCCGTCCGGGTCTGGTTGTGATTCTCGCGAGGGAAGATCACCAGTTCGGCCGGTTTCTCGAAGAGGCGGAGGGCGCGAAACCACTGTTCGGCCTGCTCGAGCGGGACCCGGAGGTCGTTCTCGGCGTGGAGGATCAGGATCGGGGTGGTGACGTTTTGCGCGTACTTGAGCGGCGAACGGTCCCAGTAGAGGTCGAACCGCTGGAACAGGTGCCCGCCGAAGTCGGTGTCGTGGCCGAAGGCGCCGTCGCGGGTACCCTCGTCGGAGATGAAGTTGGAGATGCTCCGCAGCGTTACGGCGGCCTTGAATCGGTTGGTGTGACCGACGATCCAGTTGGTCATGAACCCGCCGTAGCTTCCGCCGGTGACGCCGAGGCGGGCCGGGTCGATCCAGCGATGGCGAGCCAGGATGTGATCGACCCCCCGCATGATGTCGACGTAGTCCTTCCCACCCCATTCGAGTGCGATGGCCCGCTGGAATCGGTGGCCGTAACCGGTCGACCCCCTCGGGTTGGTGAAGAACACCGCCCAGCCGCGGGCGGCGTACACCTGGAACTCGTGGAACCACCCGACACCGTACATGCCGGCGGGTCCGCCGTGGATCGACAGCACCATCGGATATCGTTTAGTCGAATCGAAGCCGAGCGGCCTGACGAGAAAGCCGTCGATCTCGAGTCCGTCGGCGCTGCGGTACGAGGTCCGCTCCACCGGCATCAGCGAGAGGCTGGCGAGGAGCGAGTCGTTCAGGGCGGTCAGGCGCCGTTCATTACCCCCGGCCGGATCGGCGAGATACAACTCGTCGCGGGTCGTAAAGTCGCTGGCCAGGG
>CADEGB010000275.1:0-2584 GCA_902826755.1 uncultured Gemmatimonadota bacterium | reverse complement strand
CAGGTAGGCAATTGTTCCGCCGACCGGCGAGACCGCCAGGTTCCGGACGATCCGGCCGCCGCGGGTGATCGGGGCGACGCTCCGCGAGGCCACGTCGAGTCGGAAGGCGTGGGCTTCGCCGCGGGTCTCCGCCGTGAAATACACCGCCGCGCCGTTCTCGGCCCAGGCCAATCCCTGGGGCGACAGGTCGACGCTGGGGTAGAGCAGCGTCGAGGCGGTCCCGCCGCCGGCCGGCGCGGTCCAGATCGCGCCGGGATCGCCGTCCTTTTCGCGGCCCATGAATGCGATCGTCCGCCCATCGGGAGACCACCGCGGGGTGCCGTCGGGACCGGCGTGGTCGGAAATCCGGGTCAACTCGCCGCCCGCGGCCGGAATGACCCAGACGTCGCTGTCCTCGTTGCCGTCGAACTCCCGACCGGTTCGGTTCGACACGAAGGCGATCCGGCTTCCGTCCGGCGACCATTGCGGGTCGCTTTCGTTCCAGCCGTCGCCGGAGGTCAGCTGGGTGGCTCGGCCGGTGGCAACGTCGAACACCCAGAGATGGCTCCTTCGGTCGTCGAACCAGCCGGTGTCGTTGAATTTGTAGCGGAGCCCGGTGTAGTGGCGGGCATCGCTCGGCAGTGGGCCGGGTCGCTGATCGCCGGGACCGCTGCGGGACAGGCACGCCAGGCGGTCACCCCCGGGCGCCCAGGCGCAGCCGGAGACGCCGTTAGGCAGATTGGAGAGCCGGCGGGGTTCGCCGCCGTTCAGCGGCAGGAGGTAGAGCTGCGAGCGGGTCGAGACGTCGTCGCCGGGGACGGCGCGGGTGGAGTAGAACGAGAGGTGCCGACCGTCGGGGCTGAAGGCTGGTCCCGTGGACGAGGACGCGCCGCTGGTGATCGGGCGGGGCGGATCGCTCCGGTCGGTTGGCGCCAGCCAGATGCCGGAGACGCGGCGGTTCTGGGTCCGGTCGACCCGGGTAACCGTGAAGGCGACCGTCTTCCCGTCCGGCGAGAACGTCGGATCGCCGACGAACCGGAACTGGTGGTAGTCGTCGGTGGTGATCGGTCGCTGACCGGCGGCCATGGCGACGGTGGCGGCGGCGAGGATGAACCCGACGACAGAACCGCGGAGGATGATCGGCATGGGTGGTCGGGGGTTGCGGGAGGACCGGAAACCGACACCGGAACGATAGCGCGCCCACACCGGAGTGTCATCGTCCCGCCATCTGGTTGACAAGGCGCCGTCAGGCGGGGGAGCAAGATTGTCTTCGGACCCCAACCTGGAGGCATCGGTGTTCGCGAATCTGATCGAATCGGCTCCCCGCCGGGAGCGCCGGCTGGCGCAGGGAATCCTGTCCTTCTGTTTCCACCTGGCGGTCGGCGTCGGCGCGGTCGAGGCGAGCCGCCGAGTCGTTGCGCCCGCGCCGGATGGCCCCCGGGTGGACACGACGATCTTCGTGCTGCCGGCACGGGCGCCCGTCGAGCCGGTGCGGGTTTCCGCGCCGCTTCCCGGACCGACCGGGCCGATCGATCCGATCGTGGTGTCGGTTCCGGTGATCGATCCGATCGGGATTCCGCCCGCCGAGGCCGGCCCGGCCATCGATCCGCGCCGGTTCTCCCTGGCGCCGGTGGCCCCTTCATGCGGCAACTGCGCCTCGGAGGCCGCCCCGGCCACGACGGTGTTCACCGAAGCCAGCGTGGATGAACCGGTCGGCATCGTCCGGCAGGCGGTTCCCGAGTTTCCGCCGTTGCTCAAAGCCGCCGCGGTGACCGGCACGGCGACGATCGAGTTCGTGGTGGACACCTTGGGACGAGCCGAGCCGGCCTCGATCCGGGTGGTGGAGGCCACCCACCCCGCGTTCGGGGCGAGCGCCGGGAGCGCGATCGCGTTGGGGCGGTTTCGGCCGGCGAGGGTGAAGGGCATTCCAGTCCGCCAGCTGGTCCGTCAGGTCGTCCGGTTCCGGATCGACTAGCCTAACGACGGGGGGCGGGCGGATGCCCGCCCCCCGATCGATGTCAGAAGAACAGGAAAGCCGGTGGGGCCATCCCGTTCTTCCGGAAGTTCGCCACCACCTGGCCCGCCGTCCACATGGTGTGCTGGTTCAGTTCGTCCCACACCTGCCAGCGTGGAATGAAGTTGCCGAAGAACTTGACCTGGACATCCCGGTCGGCGTCCGGCTGTTCGGCGAGGAGCTTGTCGAGCGAGTTGAACGTGTCGGTGATGTACTGCTTGAGGCCCGCGCGGCTGTTGAGAACGGCGGCGGTATCGGGCCTGGCCGGGGCGGGGCCACCGATGAACCGGGCCGCGATGAACTGGTTGGCCGATACGATATGGAAAACTTGGTCGGCGAAGGACCGCTGCGGTGGGGTGGCGCGATCGCGATAGAGGCTTTCCGGCATCGAATCGGCAAAGCTGATCATCAGCTTCCGCTGGGTGGTCAGGGCGGCCTGTTGCACCGCCCGATATTCCGTCGTCATGGTGAACTTCGCGGGCGCCGTTTCGAGCGGCTGCTGCGCCATTGCCCGCGGCGAGGCGGCCATCGAGATGAGTATGGTGGAAATGACGGTTGCGGCGACGCGCATCGGGACCTCGGGGTGGATGG
>CADEGB010000274.1 GCA_902826755.1 uncultured Gemmatimonadota bacterium | reverse complement strand
GGGCCGCCACCCGCCGACGGGTGTTTTCGTCGGGACCAAAGACCTCGGCGGTCAAGGTGGACAGCACCGGCGGCCCCGGCGGGATCTCGGCCACCTTGGCCCGGGCCCCGTACTGCGCCGCCACTGCCGTCACCAGCGGCCGAACCCGGACGGCAATGTCATGACTCTGGGCGTCGCGCTCATGCTTCGGCGCGAGGTTGACTTGGAGATCCGCGACCTCGGGGCCCTGCCGGAGGAAATAGTGGCGGACCAGCCCGTTGAAGTTGAACGGCGCCGCGGTACCCGCGTAGACCTGAATGTCGCGGACATCGGGATCGGTCAGGAGCCGCTCGGCGATCTCGTGGGCCGCGCGCGAGCTGGTCTCGAGCGAGGTCCCTTCGGGGAAGTCGAGAATCACCTGGAACTCACTCTTGTTGTCGAACGGGAGCATCTTGACCGTGACCGCCTTGATCCCGATCAGCGCCATCGAGCCGATCAGGAGAAGAACCACGACGGCGTAGGTTGCCCACCGTTCTCCCCGCCGATCGAGCAGCCGTTCGAGCGTGGCCTGATAGAAACGCCCGAGGCGACCGGCCGGCGCCTCGTCGTGCCCGGCGTGATCGGGGCTGGCTTCCTTGATCAGGCGGAGCGCCAGATAGGGCGTGACGATGAAGGCCACGGCCAGGGAAAAGAGCATCGCCATGGAGGCGCCGACCGGGATCGGCCGCATGTACGGGCCCATCAGGCCCGTGACGAACGCCATCGGCAGGATCGCCGCGATGACGGTGAAGGTTGCGAGGATGGTCGGGTTGCCGACTTCGTCGACCCCCTCCACCGCCGCGGTCGCCGCCGTCTTGGTTCGCATCCCGACGTGACGGGCGATGTTTTCCACCACCACAATCGCGTCATCAACCAGGATCCCGATCGCGAACACCAGCGCGAACAACGTGATTCGGTTGAGGGTGTAGCCTAAGAGCCGGTAGACGAGGAGCGTCAGGGCCAGCGTGACCGGCACGGCCACCAGCACCACCAGGGCCTCGCGCCAGCCGAGCGCAAACCAAACCAGGAGCGCGACGCCGACGGTGGCGATGATGATGTGGCTGAGGAGCTCCTGCGCCTTCTCGTTGGCGGTCTCGCCGTAGTTCCGGGTGACGGACACCTCGAGGTCGGCGGGCACCAGCAGGCCGCGGGTCGACTCGACCCGTTCGAGAATCCGCTCCGAGAGCGAAGCGGCGTTTACCCCGGGACGCTTGGCCACCGAGATCGTCACCGCGGGACTGGTAGCGGCCCCCGAGGCGAGATGGCTGACGTACCACACCGGCTCGGCCGGGCCATCGGTCACCGCGGCCACGTCCGCCAGGCGGACACCCCGGCCCTGGTGAACCCCGACGAGGACCTGCGCCACGTCTTCCGCCGTGGCGAGCAGGCTCCCGGCGCGGACCGGAAGGCTCTTGTTGTCGGCCAGGATGGCGCCCGCGGGCATCAGGGCATTCGCTCCGCCGAGCGCCTGGACCAGGCGGTCGGGCGACAGCCCGTGAGCCGCCAGCCGGGCCGGGTCGGGCTCGACCAGCACCATGCGCGGCGCCCCGCCGATGACCTCGACCTCGGCGACGTTCTCGATCCGCTGGATCTCGGCGCGCAACTCGGCGCCGATCCGCCGGAGCTGGAACTCGTCGTAGTCGCCGCCGTGGAGGGTCAGCGCCAGGACCGGGACCTCGTCGATCGTGTGGAGCTACACCAGGGCCTGCGTCCCGGACAGCTTGGCGAAGACCTTGACGACGCTTTCCTCCGGGTCGTCACCGACCGCGAAGCGGACGGTGATCATCCCGCCGTCGGGAAACGCCGTGCTGTACAGGTGTTCGACCCCGGCGATCTCCCACAGCCGGCGTTCGACCGGCTCCAGCAGCCGGCGTTCCACTTCCTCCGGACTCGATCCCGGAGACTGGAGGAAGACGTCGATCATCGGCACACTGATCTGCGGTTCTTCCTCCCGCGGCGTCGTCAACACGCCGCCGAGGCCCGCCACCAACGAGGCGACGATGAGCAGGGGCGTCAGCTTGCTCTGGAGAAACGCCTGGGCCACCCGGCCCGAGATCCCGGTTTTCATTGCCCGCTCTCCCGGCCGGCCACCGGGCGAATCCGGTCACCGTCCTTGACCTGCGAGGGCAGCGCCACGACCTGATCGCCGGCGCGAAGCCCGCTCGCGACGGCGATGTCGGCGCCGACCACCCGCCCGACCCGGATCCACCGGAGCCGGGCGGTCGAATCAGCCGATACGAGGAAAACGCCAGTCAGCTCGCCCCGTTCGACGAGGGCCGTCCGGGGCACCAGCAGTTCGCCGGCGGCCCGCCCTGGCACCGGTAGTTCGGCCACCGCGGTCAGGCCGGGTGTGAGCGGGGTCGCGGTGGTGAGACGGACTTCGAGGGTCCGGCTCATCGGGTCCGCCGACGGGACCACGACCGCCACCTTGGCCGTCACCGGGGTCTCGACCGCGCCGACGAGGACCGTCACCGTCCGTCCGACCTTGAGAAGGCCGGCCATCGGTTCGGGTACCCCGATCACGATCTCGCGCGCGCCCGCGTCCTCGATCACCAGCACCGGTTGTCCGGGAGCGGCAAGGTCGCCCGGGTCGGCGTTCCGCGCGGCGACCACGCCATCGAACGGCGCCACCAGCGAGGCGTAGCCGAGTTCGGCGGAGGCCGCGTCGGCCTGCCCTCGGGCGGCGGCGAATCCGGCCCGCGCGGCCTCGAGCTGGGCCAACGGCACGGCGCTGTCGGCGTAGAGACGCTCCATGCGCCGGAGATTGGTCGTGGCGAGTTCGAGTCCGGCGCTGGCCTGGCTTCCCGCTGCCACGACCGCCCCGCGTTCGAGCGTGGCGAGCACCTGTCCCGCGCGGACCCGGTCGCCCGCGCGGACCCGGATCGTCTCGATCCTGGCCATCATTCGGGTTGCCAGGTCGGCCCGCCGGGTCGCCCGCACCGTGCCGGCCGCCCGGTAGGTGTCGAGGCCGCCCGGCGCCCCGACGGTGTGGACCGGCACGAGGATCGGGTCGGCCGCGGGCGCGGCGGCGACCCGCCCGGGTTCACCACCGCAGCCTAACGTGGCGGCCAGCATTCCAGCCGCGATCGGGATCCGCTTCATGGGTTACCTCCCCGCGCCACGGCCACTTGGGCCTGGGCGATGCGGGCGTGAAAGAGCGCTTCGAGTCGGGCCAGCCGCTGGGCGGATTCGCCCGCGCGGACCGCAAGGAGTTCGGAAATGGTGGCAACGCCGCCGGCATATCGGGTCGCGGCGATCCGGGCGGCCTGCGCCGAGTAGTCCAAGGCGCGCTCGGCGGCCGCCACTGCCAAGCGGGCCGCCCTCAAGCGCGCCTCCGCGGCGCGAACCTCGGCGTCGGCATTTCGTTCCGCGGCGGAGAGTTCCGCCACGGAACGATCGCGCTCAGCCCGGGCCTGATCGGCTTGGGCCAGATCCCGAAGCCCCTTGAATGGCGTCCATTTGACCATCACGCCCGCCGTCCAGTGCGCCGGTCCCGAGACCGCCGGCAGCGAGCCATCGTTGAAGGCCAGCGTCCCGAACGCACCCGCCGTCGGAAGCCGCTGGGCCCGGACCCGTCGCAGATTGGCGTCCTGCGCGGCCACGACCTGGCGCAGGGCCTCGAGATCGGCGCGCCGGCCCGAGTCCGGCCCGACGGCCGAGAGTCCGAGCGGATCGACCAGATCGACCGGCTGACCCGGCGCATGGCCGAGGGTCACCAGCAGTTGGTCGACGGCGCCGAGCCGATCGGCGTCCGCCATGGCCCGCCCCGCTTCGAGTTCGCTCACCCGGGCCACCGCGAGTTGTTCGTCGACCGCCGTCACCACGCCTTCCCGGCGGAGGGACTGCACTTGACGGAGCGTTTCCCGGGCGGCGGTCAGGGCGGTATCGAGGACCTCGATGCGGGCGGTCTGAAACACCGCGGCGAAGTAGGCGCGCAGCGCGTCGAACGCCACCATCTGTCCTGCCCGTGTTTCCGCCAGCCGGCCGGCCTCGGCGCCCGCCAGGGCAGCCCGCCGGCCGAACCAGCCTTCGGGCGCAATCAACGGCTGCTCGACGGTGATGTTCCAGGCGGCGTTCGAGATCGCCGACGGCTGGTTCAGCGCGTCGAGCGCCAGATCAGACGCGGCGAACCTCCCCTGCCTCAGTTTGCTGCCGAACACCGCGACCGGATCATCGGTCCGCACCACCGACCAGTCGGTGGACACGACCGGTAGGTAGGTCGCCATCGACCCGCGGACATCGGCCTCGCGGATCCGGCGCTCGGCCTGGACGCGGGCCACCTGCGGGTGATGGTCCCGCGCCCTGGCCATTGCGTCGGCCACCGAGAGCCGCAGCGGCGCCTGCGCCCCACCCGGCACCGCCAGCCCGGCGGTCAGGAGAAGCGTCAACGTCGAACGTCGCATTTGCGAATGCACTCCAGGATGTGGTGGACTTTGGGTTCGACGACCCGGTACATGACCCTGAGGCCGTCTTTCCGGGCGGTCACGACCTTCTGCCGGCGGAGTCGGCTCAAATGCTGGGAGCAGATGGCCTGCTCCAGGTCGCAGATCTCACAGATCTCGGAGACCGATCGTTCGGCGCCCTCGAGCGCCTCGACGATCTTGAGTCGCTCCGGATGACCGAGAAGCTTGATGATGTCGGCAGCCCGCTTCAGCATGGCGGGGTCGATGCCGCGAACCAGGGGTTTGGTGGATGCCATGTCCGCCTCCTTATATAGCATATAGTACATATTCTATGTGGTTTGCGCAAGAGCCTGCGGACCCAGGGCCGGACCGCCCTAGGCCCCCCGGTCGATCAACTCGGCGCTGCCGTCGCGGCGGTCGCGGATGTCGAACTGATGCTGGGCCAGGAGCGCGCGGATCCGGTCAGCCTCGGGGAACTGACGATTCCGCTTGGCCAGGGCGCGGCGGGAAGCCCAGCGGCAGGCCCATTGGAGTCGGGGGCCTGCTTCGGGCGGCGGGGCCTCGGACAACGCCCCGGCGTCGGCGTCGACCGCGGTGGCCGGGATCTCAGCGCGGGCCTGAGCGCGATGGGCCACGGCAAGCACTCGATCGGCAAGGTCCCAGGCGGCCTTGGCCGCGGCAGTGGGCATCTGGCCTTCATCGAGGAGGCGGTTGGCCTCGCGAACGAACTCGAAGATGGCTCCAACGGCCTGGGGGGCGTTGAGGTCGTCATCGAGCGCGGCCTTGAAGTCGGCATCGAGCCGGCGGCTTGGCTCAGCCCACGGCGACTCTGCCCCGCCCTTTCCCTGGCCGGCCCGCTCGAACCGATCGGCAAACTCGCCGAGTCGGCGCGACCCTTCGCGCGCGGCGGCGAGTCCCTCGTCGGTCAAATCGAGTTGTTGGCGATAATGGGTTTGATACACGAGCAGCCGGATCGCGGCGGGCTCGACGCCGTCCTCGCGGAGGTCACGCGGGGTGGTGATGTTGCCGAACCGCTTCGACATCTTGGCGCCGCGGATGTTCAGAAACTCTCCGTGAAGCCAGTACCGGGCGAACTGCTCCTCACCGGTATAGGCGCAGCTCTGGGCGATCTCGTCCTCGTGGTGAGGAAAGATCAGGTCGACGCCGCCGGTGTGGATGTCGAGCACCTTGGCGCCGAACCGCTCGCCGATGAACGCCAACGCCATGGCGGAGCACTCGAGATGCCAGCCGGGACGACCCCGACCGAACGGCGCGTCCCACGCGGCACCCGCCTTCTCGTCCTCCGTGCGCGCCGCCTTCCAGAGGACGAAATCCTGGGCGTTTTCCTTGTCGTATTCGTCGGCGCTGACCCGGCCGCTGGCTCCGCTCTTGAGGGTGCGGCGGTCGAGTTGGGAGAGCCGTCCATAGCCGGCAAATCGGTCGATCCCGAAATAGACCGAGCCATCGTCGCCGCGGTACGCGGTGCCGTTGGCAAGCAGCCCGGACACCAGCCGGATCATCGAATCGATGAACGCCGTGGCCCGTGGATACGCATGGGCAGGGACGACCTTGAGGTAGTCCCGGTCTTCGAAAAAGGCTCCGATGAACGGGGTGACCAACTCGTCGATGGTGACGCCGCGCTCCGCCGCCGTCCGGATGATCTTGTCGTCCACGTCGGTCAAATTCATGATGTGGAAGACATCGTAACCGCTGGCCTCGAGCCACCGTCGCAGCAGGTCGACGAAGAGGAACGTCCGGAAGTTCCCGATGTGGGCGTAGTTGTAGACGGTCGGGCCGCACGAATACAGCGTCACCCGGGGCGGAGCGAGCGGCACGAACGGCTCGACCCGCCGGGTCATGGTATTGAAGAGCGACAGGGTCACGAGTCGAGTCCCGGGGTGGGGTCGGACGGCGCCTGGTGGTGGCGGACGTGGACGGTTCGCTGCGGATACGGGATCTCGATCCCTTCGTCGTCCAGACGCCGTTTGATC
>CADEGB010000273.1 GCA_902826755.1 uncultured Gemmatimonadota bacterium | reverse complement strand
GCTCACCGCCGAGCAGTGGCTCTTCATGGTCGAAGACAGCCGGGCGGCGGCGGTGGTGATTTCGGACGAGCTGCTGGAGCGGGCCCGGCCCCTGATCGATCGGATCCGGCGCGAACGTCCGCTCCACGTGGTGGTCACCGGCAGTGTGGCGCCGCCCGACGGACTGGCGCTCGAACCGCTCCTGGCCGAGGCGCCGCCGGCGGTTCCAGCGGATACTCATGCCGACGAGATCGCGTTCTGGTTGTACACCTCGGGATCCACGGGCCAACCCAAGGGCGCTCGTCACGTGCACGGCAGTCCCGCGGCCACGGCCGAACTGTACGGTCGCCGGGTACTCGGCCTCGAGGCCGGCGACGTCATCTTCTCGGCGGCCAAGCTGTTCTTTGCGTACGGGCTCGGGAACGGGATGTCGTTCCCGCTTCGGGTTGGCGCCACCGCGGTGCTGCTTCCCGATCGACCAACCCCCGACGTGGTGCTCGCCACGCTCCGCGCTTATCAGCCCACCATCTTCTGCGGTGTGCCGACGCTGTACGCCGGGCTTCTGGCCGCCGGCGTCGAGGCGCGGGCCGGTTCGCCCCGACTCCGGGCCTGCATCTCGGCCGGCGAAGCGCTGCCCGAGGACATCGGCCGCCGCTGGCGCGAGGCCGTGGGGGTCGACGTGCTCGACGGAATCGGCTCGACCGAGATGCTCCACATCTTCCTCTCGAACCGACCCGGTCTGGTGCGTTACGGCTCGAGCGGAAAGCCGGTTCCGGGCTACGAAGCCCGGATCATCGACGACCAGGGCCGGCTGGCGGCGCCCGGCGAGATCGGCGAACTGGTGGTGAAAGGGCCGAGCGCCGCGGAGGGGTATTGGAACCAGCGCGACCGGAGTCGGCGGACCTTTGCCGGCGAGTGGACCCACACCGGGGACAAGTACCGGGTCGACGACGACGGGTTCTTCCACTATTGCGGCCGCACCGACGACATGTTCAAGGTGAGCGGCATCTGGGTGTCGCCGTTCGAGGTCGAGTCGGCGCTGGTGAGTCATCCGGCCGTTCTCGAGGCGGCGGTGGTCGGCCGCGAAGACCAGGACGGGCTCGTCAAACCGAAGGCGTTCGTGGTGCTGAAGCCGGGCCAGACGGCGGACGAGCCGCTGTTCGAGGCCCTCCGCCATCACGTCAAGGCGGTGGCCGGTCCGTGGAAATATCCCCGGTTGATCGAGATCCGTCCCGAGCTGCCGAAGACGGCCACCGGGAAGATCCAGCGCTTCAAGTTGCGGGAAGACGGATGACGTCCGGTCCGTCGTCCTCGAGCCGCGCGACGATGGCGGCCCGGCTGGTCAGCACCGCCCGCTGGTTGAGGTACCCCTTGTCGGTGATTTCACCCCGGTCGATCGACGGCGGTTCCTCGAGCAGAATGGCGCGGGTCGGGTAGGTCGACGAACCCCGGCCGTCGGCCCGCAGGGCCTCGAGTCCGGCCGCCACCCGCGCCCGCACCGCCGGGTGGCCGAGGACGCGGTCGAGCGGCGCGTCGGCGGGGAGGTCGGGGGCCAGGGCTCGGCAGGCCGCGAGGTTCGGGAACACGAGGAGCCCCACCGCGGATCGGTCGTGCCCTGTCAGAACCGCGTCCTGTGCCACCGGCGCCAGCGCCGCGATGGCCCGGACCCGGAGCACTCCGACGTTGACCCAGGTGCCGGTGTCGAGTTTGAAGTCCTCCGACACGCGGCCGTCGAACAGCAGGCCTCGTTCGGGCCGGTCGGGATCCACGAATCGAACCGCATCGCCGATCCGGTAGAAACCCTCCTCGTCGAAGGCCGCCGCCGTCAGGTCCGGCCGGCGCCAGTAGCCCGGGGTGACGTTAGGCCCCCGCACCCGCACCTCCAGCTTGGGCCCCGCGGGGACGAGCCGGAGTTCGGTGCCGGGGATCGGCAGGCCGATCACGCCCGACTGATCCGCCTGGAAATGGCAATCGGTGGCGAGCGGGGCCGTCTCGGTCGATCCCCACGCGGACACCAGCGGGACCGGGTGGCCTCCAGTGGCCCGCCCCATCTCGAGCAGCGCGTCCCAGAGGTGGCCGGGGAGGGCCGCGGCGGCGGAGAAGAGCACCCGAAGCCGGCTGAAGAACGTCCGTCGGAGCGCCGCGTCCTCGCGGAGGGCCGCCACCAACAGGTCGTAGCCCCGCGGCACGTTGAAGCAGATGGTCGGTGCCACCTCCCGCAGGTTGGTGATGGTCTGGGCAAAGAGCGGCGGCATCGGGCGGCCGGCGTCGACGTGCAGGGTGCCGCCATGGCGGAGCACGAGATTGAAATTGTGGTTGGCGCCGAACGTGTGTGACCAGGGCAGCCAGTCGACGATGACCGGAGGTTCCTCGGTCAGGAACGGCCAGACCTGCGCCTTGGCCTGCTGATTGGCGGTCAGCATCCGCTGGGTGGTGATGACGGCCTTCGGCTCGCCCGTGGAGCCCGAGGTGAACAGCAGCTTGGCGATGGTGTCGGGACCGACCTGGTCGAACTGACGAGACACCGCCGCGCGATCGAGTTCGGCGCCGAGCCCCGCCACCGAGCGGAGCCCATCCTGCCCATCCCGCGCGGTCCCCGACACCACGACCCCGCGATGGTCCGCCGAGATGGCCGCGAGCGCCGGAGCGAACCGGACGTGATCGGCGACATAGACGAGGCCGGGGTCGGTGAAGGCCGCGATCCGGCGGAGCTTGGCGAAATCCCGGGACACCAGGGAATACGCGGGGGACACCGGGGCCACCGGAACGCCGATGTGCATCGCCGCCAACGTCAGCAGGCCGTGATCGACGCCGTTGTCCGACAGAATCAGGACCGGTCGGTCGGGGCCGAGACCCAGGCGGAGGAGCCCGGTGGCGAGGCGATGCACCTGGTCCCGCGCTTCCCGATAGGTGGGGCCCCGCCAGGCGCCATCCGGACCCCGTTCCCGGAGGAACGGTCGGTCCGGCGCCATCTCCGCCCAGCGCTCGAGGAACACACCGACGGAGCGGTCGTGGTCGCCAAGCGGCGCTGGCGATCGGAGCCGGGTGTCGCCGGCGGGTCCTCGCTCCACGACGACCAGTGGCGGCGCGAACAGGGAGGTGGTGGGGCGGGAGTCGGTCATCGGTTGTCTGCGGTGAGGACCGGCCAACGTTACGGCCGTCGCCGGGTGGGTCAAGGGCCGGCGCGGCCCGCTTGACGGCATCCGGGACGGCCGATAGGTTGTATTTCGAACGGTCGTTCGAATTTTGCTTTTCCTCACGCCCGGGAGGGCCCGGTGGCCGCCACCAGCGTGCTGACCCGACCGCGGAAGCAGTGCCGCGACGCCACGCTCCAGAAGGCGGATTCGCTGCTGGCGGCGGCCGCGGCGGTCATCGCCGAGAAGGGATTCGAGGCCACCGCTCTCCGGGATCTGGGCCGGCGGTTCGAGGTCAGCCTGGGCGGGATGTACTACTACTTCGCCAGCAAGGACGACCTCCTCTTTCAGATCCAACACCGGACCTTCACCGCGCTGCTGGCCGAGCAGGAACGAGCGGCCGAGGCCGGCGGCACGGCGGAGGCCAGGCTCCTTCGGTTGTTGAGCGGGCATCTCGGCTTCTTTGCCCGTCATCCCAACGAGATGAAGATCTGCACCTTCGAACTCGAGTCGCTCGAGGGCGAGTTGTACGACCGCGTGCTGGTGGTCCGGCGGCGCTACTTCCGGCTGGTGGCGGACGTGATCGCCGACCTCATGGGCCGCCGGGAACGGAAGGGCCGGAGCCACGACCGACACGTGACCTTGTTCGTGTTCGGGATGCTCAACTGGGCGTTCATGTGGTACCAATCGGCCAAGGACGGGCCGGTCGAGGCGGTGGCGGCGGAGATGCTCAACCTCATCGTGCATGGGGCGGTGCCCCGGAAGCGCCGCGCGTCATGACGGAACCTGTCACCCGGATCGAGGTTGGCGGCCTGGGGCTCGAGACCCGGTGGATCGGCCCGGGTCCCGAGGCAGCGCCGACCATCGTGATGCTGCACGAGGGTCTTGGCAGCATCCGGCAATGGGGTACCTGGCCCGAGTCGCTGGCCGAGGCAACGGGGTGCGGCGTTTTCCTCTATTCGCGCGCGGGCTACGGTGGGTCGGATCCGGTGGCGCTGCCGCGACCGCTCCACTACATGCACGACGAGGCGATGACGGTTCTGCCGGCGGTGCTCGACCGGATCGGGTTCCGGCGCGGCATCCTGCTCGGCCACAGCGACGGCGCGTCGATCGCCACGATCTACGCGGGCGGGGTCGAGGATTTCCGGGTCCGGGGCCTGGCGCTGATCGCGCCCCATTTCTTCGTCGAGGACGTCAGCATCCGGAGCATCGAGCAGGCGCGGACGGCCTATCAGACCGGCGATCTCCGGAGCCGGCTGACCCGCCATCACGGCGCCAACGTCGACGTCGCGTTCCGCGGCTGGTGCGATGCCTGGCTCGATCCCGGCTTTCGGGCCTGGGATATCCGGGAATCGATCGGCTACATCCGGGTGCCGATTCTGATCGTCCAGGGTGGCGACGACCAGTACGGCACCGCGGCGCAACTCGACGCCGCGCGGGAGGAGGCCTACTGCCCGGTCGACGTCGCGTTGCTGCCGGGTACCGGCCATGCGCCGCACCTCGAGCGGCCCGCCGAAACGCTGGCCGCGGTGGCCGGCTTCGTCAACACCCTGTTCCGTACTTTCGAAGAAAGGGCCGCGAATGTCGGCTGATGCTGCCACCGCGGTCGGAGCCCCGATCGACTTCCAGACCCATCCTGATCGGTATCGACACTGGCGCCTCGAGGTGGACGGACCGGTTGGGCTCCTCACGATGAAGGTTCAGGAAAGCGGGGGCCTGTTTCCCGGGTACGAACTCAAGATGAATTCGTACGATCTTGGGGTCGATATCGAACTGGCCGACGCGGTGCAACGACTCCGGTTCGAGCACCCGACGGTCCGGGCGGTGGTCATCCGGTCGGGTCAGGAACGGGTCTTCTGCGCGGGTGCCAACATCCGGATGCTCTCGCAGTCGACCCACGCCCACAAGGTGAACTTCTGCAAGTTCACCAACGAGACCCGGAACGGGATCGAGGAGGCCGGGGCCGAAAGCGGGCAGCGGTACCTCGCCGCCGTCAGCGGCAGCGCGGCCGGCGGCGGCTACGAGTTGGCGTTGGCCGCCGAGTACATCATGCTGGTCGATGACCGGAGTTCGTCGGTGGCGTTTCCGGAAACGCCGCTCCTGGCGGTCCTCCCCGGCACCGGTGGGCTGACCCGGATCGTGGACAAGCGGAAGGTCCGTCGCGATCGAGCCGACGTGTTTTCGACGCTCGAGGAAGGGATTCGGGGCCGGAAGGCCGTCGAGTGGCGGCTGGTCGACGAGGTCGTCCCGAAATCGAGTTGGGAGGCCACGGTCCGACAGCGGGCGCTCGAGCTGGCGGCCCGATCGGATCGACCGGAGCAGGCCCGGGGCGTGGCACTCGGCCCCCTCGACCGGAGTATCGACGGCGATCGGGTGACCTACTCGTCCGTCGGGGTCGCCATCGATCGGACCCTCCGGGTGGCGCACCTCACCGTCCGGGGCCCGACCACCCCGGTTCCGGCCTCCGCCGAGGCCGCTCACGCCGCCGGCGACCGGTTCTGGCCGCTGGCCGCGGCGCGCGAGCTCGACGACGCGATCCTCCACCTCCGCCTCAACGAGCCCGACATCGGGCTCTTCCTGATCCGGACCGAGGGCCAGTCGGCCGCGGTGGCCGACTACGACCGCCTCCTCGAGGCGGGAGCGGACCACTGGTTCCTTCGGGAAGTACGGCTGCTGTGGAAGCGGGTGCTCAAGCGTCTCGACGTGACGTCGCGAACCCTGATCGCGTTGATCGAACCCGGCAGCTGCTTTGCCGGAACGCTGGCCGAGCTGGCCCTGGCGGCCGATCGGTCGATCATCCTCGACGGCACCTTTGGCGGCGATGCGCGGCCGGCGCCGGCCCTTCGGCTGGGCGAGTTCAACTTCGGGGCCTACCCGATGAGCAACGGGCTGTCCCGGATGGGCACTCGGTTCCTTGGCGAACCGGCGTCGGTCGACCGGGCCCGGGAGCGGATTGGCCAACCGCTCGACGCCGAGGCGGCCGCGGAACTCGGGTTGGTGACGTTCAGCTACGACGACACCGATTGGTCCGACGAGATCCGGATCATGGTCGAGGAGCGCGCCAGCTTCTCACCGGACGCGCTGACGGGGATGGAGGCCAACCTCCGCTTTGCCGGCCCCGAAACGATGGAAACCAAGATCTTCGGCCGACTGACGGCCTGGCAAAACTGGATCTTCCAACGGCCCAACGCCGCGGGCGACGAGGGCGCGCTCAAGCGCTACGGCACCGGGGTGCAGCCGACTTTCGATCGGAAACGAGTGTGACATGACCGACTTCATGCAGGTCGACTACGACGGGTTG
>CADEGB010000272.1 GCA_902826755.1 uncultured Gemmatimonadota bacterium | reverse complement strand
CCCATCCCTCCCGGAATCGTCAGATCCATGAGGAGGAAATCGAACGGCGTTCCGCTCCGCATTCCTTCGACGTAGCGGAGCACGGCTTGGCGGCCGTCCGATACGACCTCGACTTCGTAGCCCCACTCCGTCAACATCCGCCGAAGGAACTTCTGGACCAGGATCTCGTCGTCCAGGACCAGGATCCGCCCCAACCCATCCGGCGTGACATCCGTTGCCGCGGCCGCCGGTTCCGGTGGTGCCGCCGTCGCGGCGGGGAAGAAGGCGCTGAAAGTGGAGCCCTGACCCTCGCGTGATTCGCAGTCGAGGTGACCGCCGTGGTTGCGGCAGATGGCGAAGGCCGTGGCCAGCCCGAGGCCGGATCCGCCGCTCTTGGTGGTGAAGTACGGCTCGAACACCCGGTCGCGGACCGCGGGCGGCATCCCGATGCCGTTGTCCTCGAAGTCGATCCGGACCAGGCGCTGGGGGTCCGTCGACGCGCCGGCAACCGGGGTCGTGACGTTCGAGGCGCGTACCCGGAGGCGGCCGCCCTCGCGGGTGGCCTGTTTGGCGTTGATCACCAGATTGCTGACGACTTGACTGAACTGACCGCTGTCCAGTTCCGCGGGCCAGAGATCGTCGGGGATCTCGAGGTCGATCCCGAGGTGGGAACCGGCCGCGGCCAGCGCGACCGCATCCCGGAGGAGCGGTGCGACCTGGGTGGGCCGGCGGAGAGGCTGCCCGCCTTTGGCAAACGCCAATAGCTGCCCGGTCAAGCGGCTGGCCCCGGTCGCCGCCTGTTCGGCGTATGCCAGCATCTCCTCCTGCTCTGCCGAGGGCACGATCTTGGCCAGGGAGATGTGGCCGACGATCGACGTCAACGCGTTGTTGAAGTCATGCGCGATCCCGCCGGCCAGGACTCCGAGGGAGCGGAGTTTCTCTTCCCGCTGACGGGCCTCCTCCTGCGCCCGGACCTCGGTGGCGTCCCGGATGCTGACCAAGCGGCAGGCCCGGCCAGCGAGCGACACGGCGCTGCCGCGGATTTCGGTCCAGCGCTGATGACCGGACGGGTCGGTCCAGCCGTCGTCCAGCGCGAGCTGCCCGTCGTCGTGCGGCTGGAGAGCGCGGTCGAGGGCCCGGCGGACCCATTCGGGTTCGATGGCCGCGATCGCGGGCTGTGCCGATGCCGCCGGTTGGCCGCAGAGCGACCGGGCGGGTTCGTTCAGGTCGACCACGTGACGGGTCTCGGTGTCGACCAGGAAGGTCGGGATGACGGAAGCCTGAAACAACGATCGGTAGCGTTGCTCGGATTCGGTCAGCGCTCGCTGCGCGCGGCCGCGCTTGACGTAGAAGACACCGAGCAGGGCCAGGCTGGCGCCTAACAGGCCGCTCCCGATGAGGAGCCACCGCAGCTCGCGGCGGCGCGCCTCGGCCACCGCCTCCGCGGCCACTCGCTCCCGTTCGAGCTCGCGCGTTCGGTAGCGGGTCTCGAGGTCGGCGGTGCGCTGGCGCGCGTTGCTGTCGGCGAGGGCGGCTTGCAGGTCGTGATACTCGCGGTAGGCCTGAAACGCGCCGGCCGTGTCTCCCAGCTTGGCCCGAGCTTCCGACAGGGCCTTGAGCTGGGGGATCAGGTCGAGCCGGTCATTGATCTCTCGACCCGACGCCGTGGATTGCTCCAGCAGGGCAACCGCGGTTCTCGGATCGCCGCGAGCGAGCGCGAGTTCACCTAACGCGCCGCGGGAGCGGACGATGCCGTCCTTGTCGCCGATCGCCTCCCGGATCTCGAGGGCCTGTCGGTGGAATGCCGCGGCCCGATCCGTCTGGCCGAGAAAGCCGTGGGCCCATCCCAAGTTGCTGAGGTTCTTGGCTGTCCCGTAGCGGTCGCCGGACTCGCGGTCCAGGGCGAGGGATCGTTCGAGGAAAGGAATGCCCTCGCGGTAGCGCTTCAACTCCAGGTGAATCAGGCCGACGTTGGTGAGGGTGTTGGCGAGGTTGGACCGGGGGCCGACCCGCTCATGGATCGCCAGGGCGCGCTTGAGGGTCGTGAGGGCGTCTTCATGGCGGCCGAGATCCCAGTAGATCAGCCCGATGTTGTTGCGCGACCGGCCTGCCGACGGCTCGTCGCCGATGGAGTCGCTGATCTCGGCGGCTGCCAGGTAGCGGGCCAGGGCGGCCTCGAGGTCGCCGGCTGCGTGATGAATGCCGCCGATCAGGTTGAGGGTCCGGACCAGGGCAGTGGAATGGCCGCGTGGGGCTTGCCATTGATAGGTGCTCTCGGCCTTGGCGAGGGCGGCGGGATACCGGGCCATCCGGAGCTCCGCCATGGCGACATGGTAGCGTGCCCCGGCGAGGAGGGAGTCCGCTCCGATGGCTCGGGCCAGGGCCTCGGCCCGCTGCGCTTCGGCCATGGCCGCCGGATAGTCGCTCTGTTGGAGGAGGGCGTCGCTCCGGGCCATGCGGGCTCGGATCGCCAGTGGTTCAGAGGGGAAGCTGACGAGCAACGCCAACGCCGAGTCGGCCAGTCGGAGTTGGGCGCCGGCCTCGTCGCGCCGCAGCTCGGCCAGGTCGAGCAGGAGGGGAATCCGGGCGGCGTCCCGGGCCACGGCCAGTTGCCGCTCGACCGCCGCCGCGTCCCGGGGCGGGCGCGGCTGGGAGGCCGAGGCGGAGGTGACGAGACCCAGTACCAGAGCGGTCGCGACGCGCCGACCCGGTGTGATCGCGAGCATGTGCCAATTAAAGCAGGGGCCCCGGGGTATGGGCTAGTCGCCGGGGTGGGTTGGCCCACCCGCCGCGCTGACCGCCGGGCTGCTGGCGGCGGTCGGTATCCCCGAAGCGGTCCTCACACACATCCCGAACACTCGCCGCTTCCGGGATCGATAGGTTGCCAAGGTCGATGGACCTCCGCAACCTGAACCTTGAAGGCGGCCCGCATGTCCTGGCTCCTCGAACAGCGCCTTGCCACACTCGTCGGCTCCGCGCTTGCCATCGGCGGCGCGGGTTGCGCCGCGGTGGCCCCGAACGAACCGCGGGCCGCCGTCGACGCGCCATCGCTTCGGCTCCGAGGCGAGGCCGGCGTCCTTCCCCTTTATGGCCTCGACCGAAGTCGGCATGGCGGCTGTGAGGCGCCCGGGTTCCGCCGATTCGACTTCTGGGTCGGGCGGTGGAACGTCTTTGCCGGGGGATCACCGGAGCCCGCCGGCACCAATGTGGTGACCCGGACGCTCGACGGCTGCGCCATCGAGGAACAGTGGACCGACGCCGCCGGCGGTCGGGGGCGGAGTCTCAATACGTTCGACCGCGGTACCGGTCATTGGAATCAGCTGTGGATGGACTTCAACGGTCTGGCGCTGATCCTGACCGGGACGTCATCCAGCGGCGCGATGACGCTGCTCGGAGACACGCCGAAGGGGATCGGCGGGCCGATCATCACCAACCGGACCAGCTGGACCGCCATGGGGCGGGGCCGGGTCCGGCAGTTCTGGGACGTGTCCGAGGACGGCCGCCAAACCTGGGCCCCCGTGTTCGACGGGGACTATCGCCGCGTCCGACGGGTGACGCCGGCGCCGGAAACCATCAATCCCCTCTGCGCCTCGAGGCCTCGGTATCACTGGTTCGACTTCGTGATCGGCGAGTGGACCCTCAGCGAGGCCTCGGCGCCTGCCCGCCCGCTCGGGCGGCTCACCGTGGCCAAGGACGTCAGCGACTGCCTGGTCGACTGGGCTTTCAAGGGACGCGGTCACGAGGGGAAGGCGATTGCCGCGTTCCACTTCCCGACGCTGACCTGGCATCGGACCTGGATCGATGGCGACGGGGTCCGGATCGCCCTGACCGGAACGCAGGTTGGTGCCGGGATGGTGATGACGGGAACTCGCGTGGTCGGCGGTACGAGCCAGGTCCTCCGAGCCAGCTGGACGCCGGTCTCGGCCGACGTGGTCGAGGAGCTGTGGGAAACATCGTCCGACGGCGGTACCACTTGGGCTTCGGCCCGTCGCTTCGTTCTCACCCGCCGCCCGAGCGAGGAGGCCCGATGAACGACCGCACCATGCGGCATCGTTCTCGACGAGTGGCCGGGGTGGCGTTCGCGCTGATCGCCACCGCCGCCTGTGGCACGGCTCCGGGCCCCGACACCCGGTTGATTCACGTGGCCGGCTCGTACCCCACCGCGGTGGCGCTGGGCACCAATGGCTGTGGAGCGGTCGAGGTGCAGCCCCAGACCACGGTCGTCCAGCACGCCGCGGGCGCCGCCACGTTCTCGTTGACGCACGGGCCAGTGACCTATGCGGGAACGTTGCAGGCCACTGGAGACTTCACCACCGCGCCGAGTCAGGTCGCGTCGGGAGGCAGCACGTTTGCGCTGACCGTGGCCGGCCGGTTCCGCGTGTCCGGGTTCGACGCGACGGTCACCGTCGTCGTGACGCCGCCCCAGGGCGCTGCCCCGTGCCAGTACACGGTCGCCTGGACCGGTACGAAGACCGGCGACCCTAACGTGATTCCGTAGTCGGATCGACCACGGCCCGGTAGCCTGCCTTCCGGGCCGTGAGGATGATGCGGGGGTCGTCGGGGTCCCGCTCCAACCGCTGGCGGAGGGCGGCGACGTGGGTGTCGACGGTTCGGGTGATGACGGCGGGGCCGTATCCCCAGGCCCGGTTGAGGAGGTCGGCGCGGGAAACCACGGCGCCGCGGGCCCGGCACAGCGCCACGAGGAGATCGAACTCCTTGGGCCGAAGGGACACGGGCTCGCCCGCCCGAGTGACCCGGCGTTCCGGAACGTCGACGGTGATCTCGCCCATCGAATACGACTCGGCCGGAACGGCTCCCACCGGGTGGCCGGCCGAACGGCGGAGCAGCGCCTGGACCCGGGCGAGGAGCTCGAGCAGGCCGAACGGCTTCACGACATAGTCGTCGGCGCCGGAGGTGAGGGCGCGGACCTTCTCGGTCTCCCCACCGCGGGCGGAGAGGATCATCACCGGCATGGTCGCACCCCGTAGCCGGATCGTCGAGAGGACGTCGAAGCCGTCGCGCTTCGGGAGCATCAGGTCGAGGATGACGAGGTCGGGCCGCCACTCGAGCGCGGAAGCGATGGCGGCGAGGCCATCGGGCGCGATCCGGACTTCGTGCCCGTCCGCTTCGAGGTTGTCGCCCAGTCCCTCGGCGATGGCTCGGTGATCTTCGACGATGAGGATCCGACTCATCCGGGCCGATCGCTCGGTTGGAGGGAGATCACGACCCGGAGCCCGCCCGCGGCCGAGCCTTCCAATCGGCCGGAACCGCCCTGTGCCTCGGCCAACTCCCGCACGACCGCCAGGCCGAGTCCGGTGCCGGTGGGGGCGGCATCGCGGGCTCGATCGAGCCGGACATAGGCGTCCCAGACGCGGCGGCGATCGCGGGGCGCGATGCCGGGGCCCTGGTCATCCACAAACAACTCGACCCGACTGCCCCGGGCAGCCGCGCCGATCACGATCATCTGGCCATCGGGTCCGTAACGGGCCGCGTTATCGATCAGGTTGAGGACAATCTGGGCGAGGGCGGATGCGTCGGCGAGGACCGCGAGCGACTCGGGAACCTCGACCTGGATGTCGATCCGGCGGTCGGCCACCAGGGGGGCGAACCGCTCCGCCGCGGACTCGACGACCGGCCTGAGGCGGGTCGGCACCACCGCGAGCTCGCGGTTCCCTCGCTCCGCCCGACTGAAGCTCAAGACGTTGTCGATGAGTTGCTGCAGACGGTGGGTCTCGGCAACGACGTGCTCCATCGACCGGACCGTGGCCTCCGGACTCCGGGACCGGCCTAACGCCACCGTTTCCGCCGCCAGACGGATCTGGGTCAGCGGGGTTCGGAGTTCGTGCGTCACACTCGTCGCGAAGTCGGCCCGCAGGCGGGCGAGTTCGGCGGCCCGGAGGCCGAAGGCGGCGACCGTGATGGTCATCAGCAGCGCCAAGCCGCTCATGACCATCTCCCGCCACGGGACGCGGCCCGGAATGCCTCCGGGGATCAGGGCGTCCTTGATCGACGGATTGAGGTGAACCCGAACGGTGAAGGCGCCGCGGATCCGCGGCAGCGTCAGGGCATCCGTGGGTCCGTCGCGATAGCGCTCCCCCGTGGCGTAGAGAGGCCGCCCTTCGGAGCTCGTCACCTCGATGGCAAGGTAGTCGTCGTTGGCCGCGACGGTCCTGAGGAGGTGCCGCGGGACCAGCCGGACGGACCTGAACGCCGGGTCGAGGATCCGCGTTGCCAAGTGAGTCGGAGGCACCGTGAAGCCGTAGGTAAAGTCGGCCCCGGTGGCCGAATCCCGCCGGCGGGTGACGAAGGCCACCTCGTCGCCCAGCGGCGTCGTGACGGTGGTAAAGCCGTAGCGGAGGCCGCCGGCTGCCAAGCTGTCGCCGAGGGAAACCACGCTCGCGACGACGTCCTCGGCGAGGCCGGGAAGCGGTCGGCCGTGTAGAACGCCATGCCCGAAGGTGCGATCGACG
>CADEGB010000271.1 GCA_902826755.1 uncultured Gemmatimonadota bacterium | reverse complement strand
CGCTCCGGCTCTCGATCAACCGGGTATTGAGCGAGATCTCGATGCCCTTGTTGCTGACCACGCCGACGTTCTCGAGTCGGGCCGACGGACCGCCCGGGGAGTACGGCTGGGTCCGAAGCACCAGCGCGTCGTCGGTCTTCTTGTCGTACAAGGTGAACTCGATGTTGACCTTGTTGTTCAGGATCCCGGCGTCGAAGCCGGCTTCGATTTCACGCGACCGCTCGGGCTTGAGGTTCGGATCGCCGAGGCTGCCCAGGGTCACGCCCGGAGTGGCGGTGTTGCCGAAGATCGACGAGGTGACCGGGCTCGCGTAGGTGAGGGCGTCCAGCGGCCGGGGCGACTGACCGGTGGCGCCGTACGCAGCCCGGAGCCGGAAGCTGTTCAGGAGACCGCGATCCCGCGACTCCATCGCAACCCATGAGCCCGAGACCTTCGGATAGTACGCCGAGCGGAAGTCGGCGCCGAACGCGCTATTGTCGTCAACTCGGAGCGCGCCGGTGACGAAGAGCCGGTCATCGAAGCTGACCTGCTGCTCGACGTAGGTGCCGAGGGTGATCACGTCCGTGGTCTGCTCGTTCAAGGTCTTCTGGGCCCCGGCCGAGAGCGAGATGATGCCCGGGGGAAGGATGTCCGCCTGGGCGTTGACCACGAAGAGCTTGTCGTGATTATACTGGGCGCCGAGCGAGGTCTTGGCGCCGATCCGGCCCGAGAGCTTGTACTGCGCGGTGGTGTTCAGGTCGACCGTGTACTTGGTGTCGATCGCCCGGTTGAACATCCGCTTCCCCTGGTCCTCGGTGCCGCAGGTGACGCACCCCTGGCCGCGGAGCACGTTCTGCTCGTCGGCGTAATTGAGGTAGTCGATGCCGACGGTACCGCGGGTCGAGAGCCACGAGAGCGGCCGCCAGTTGACGGTGCCGCTATTGATAAAGTGATCGTTCTTCCGGTAGGTCTCTTCACCGATCGAGTTGCCCGGGCGGGAGAATCCATAGCCGGCGGTGACCGGGAACACGGCCGGGTTGGCTGAGCCGAACATCGCGGTCCCGATCATCGACTGGAAGTTGTCGCCGGTCTGAGGCAGCCGGATGTTGTTGACGACAAAGCCCGACGACACCGCGACGTCGAGATTGCTCCGCGGGCTCGAGTTCAGGTTGATCCGAAAATTGTGCTTGTTGTAGTGGTTCGGACGCCGCTGGGTGCGCGGGATGTCGTCGGCACTGCTGAGCCGACGCTTGGTGACCAGGTAGTCGGCCTCGGTGCCAGGCAGCTTGAGGACGCCGTCCTCGAGTTCCGTCTCAGCCGAGACGAAGTACCGCATGATGTCGGACCCGCCCGCGACGCTGACGCCCACCTGACTGCGGCTGCCGGTCGTGAACGGCGTCGACGCCGGATCGTTCAAGAGATCGAGCGTGTACCGCTGCTCGACTTGACACTGACCAAGCTTCTCCTGATAGGTCAGGCAGTCCGCGTTGGCGCCCACCCGCTTGTTGAAGTAGGTCGCGGGATAAGTGTAGGTGTCCTTGATCAGCCCGCCTTCGAGCCAGGCGTTCCACTGCGGCGCGCCGGCTCTGCCGCGCTTGGTGGTGACCCGGATGACGCCGTTGGCGGCCTGGGTGCCGTACAGCGTGGCGGCCGACGGACCCTTCACGATCTCGATGCTCTCGATTTCCTCGGGGTTGAGGTCGTTGAGCTTCGACACCGAGCTTCCACCAACAAAGGCCCCAGCCGGCGCGTCGGCCGCGACCCGGATTCCGTCGATGTAAAGGAGCGGATCATTCGAGAGCGACACCGAGCTCAAGCCCCGGATCCGGACCCGAGCGCCCGTGCCGCTGGTGCCGTTGCTCTGCAGCACGCTGACGCCCGCCACTCGGCCGCTGAGGACCTGAGACAGGTTCGTCGTCGGCGCGGTTTCGACCAGCTGGGTTGCCTGGATCTTGCCGACCGTGTTGCCGAGTTCGCGAGTGGCCTGCTCACCCGTGGCCGTGGTGACGATTTCCTCGAGCTGGAACGGCACCGCCTTGAGGGACCAGTCGACGGCCTCAGTCCCCCCAGCCGTGACCGTCACGGTCTTGGTCTGCGAGCCGAAGCCCAACATGAAGATCCGGAGCGTGTGCGCACCCGGGGTCAACCCCCGGAGGACGTATTGGCCCTGCTGGTTGGTCAGGCCGAAGACCTGCTGGGTCGTCGCCTGAACCCGGGCACCAGCCAGCGGCTGGCCGTTACCCTCGTCGGTCACTTTCCCGCTGACGGACCCCTGCTGCGCGGCGACCGTGCTGGTAGTCAGCAGGCCGACTAGCAGCACGAATCCGCCGCGTACCAGCTGGGGGACAGGAACTCGCATTGGCTTCCTCGGCAAGATTGAAAAGTTACGTGGAAATTGCGCCGGACCGGCCGACCGGATCGACCGACTTACACCCCGTACGGGCAACTGCCATACCCGCCGGACAGCATCCAGCAAGTCGTTTACCATCAACAACTTGCCGCATCACCAACGAGCCGGTTCGTGTCAGTCCCACACGGGTCTGATCGACACGGCGCGTCAGATTGTATACCGCACTAAGCGGCGAAATTGTATACAGAGATCCGGTAATTAATACGGCCGAATTCCCGATTCCGCAACCCTCGTCATCCGAAATTCATGCCGCAAATGAAGCGGCCCGGCCGGGCCTTGGTGGCGAACCAACCTCGGTTCACCACCGGCCCGGTCGGGCCACTCGATCGACTAGCGCCGACTCAGGCGCCGTTCGATTCCTTCGTCGGGAACGGCCAACAGGTGGTCGCCCCGTACGGCCGGCCAGTGTACACGTTGGCCGTCTTGGTCGATCCGAATGCACCCTTCCACGGAATCCGGTTCGTGGTGCTGGTCGAATACCGGAGAATGTCGTTCAGCCGGTGCCCGCCCTCGAAAGCCAGTTCACGCTGGCGCTCCGAGAGCACGGCCGCCACCGCCGCCGTCTGAGTGCTTGCCGCCAGCGGACTGAGCCCAAGCGCCGATCGGCGGGCATTCAGGATCGTCATCGCGGCCGACACGTTACCCAACTGCGCGTTGGCCTCGGCCAGGAGGAGTTGGGCCTCTTCGTAGCTCGCGAGCCGGATCGGGGAGCCGAGCCCGGTGTACTTCCGAGTCACCCACAACTCGGTGCCGGGATTGAAAGCCCCCCGGTTGGCATACACCACGTCGATCCGGGGATCGTTCATGGTCCGGTACTCGTCAGCCACGACGTAGGCGCCGAGATTGTTGGCCAGGAACCAGATTTTGTTCCAGCGCCGGTCGTTCTCACTGCCCCGATCCGCCAGTTTCCGGTATCCCGACGGCACCGCCGACGCGAGGGCGGCGACCTCGGACCACTTCTTGAGATCCACCTTGACCCGGGCCAGCCCCACCCGGGCCAGATTGGCGATGTCCGCGTTCCCCGCCGCCGTCGCGAGCGAGATCGCTTCGGCAAAGTGGGCTTCGGCGCGGGTCAACGCGGCGGTGGGCGGTTGGGCCGCCTCTCCGCTGAACGCGACCTGGCAGAACGTCTCACCCATGAAGGTCTCGGCGTACCCGCCGTAGGCCCGAACCGTCGCCATCAGGGACCGGCGATTGGCCACCTGCGCGTCGGTCCAACTGTTGAGGCGGTCATACACCGTGTCGGCCTGGTAGCGAGCCGTGTGGAGCACGGTGTGCATCCCGAAGTTCGACTGATTGGCCTCACAGGCGCCGACGACGTAGTCGTCCTCGTCGGCGTTGATGCCCCGCTCGCCCCAGTTGGCGAGCGGCACGTTGGAATTCGAGGTCTCGAACTCGTCCGAATGGACCGCCGTGCCACCGGCGTAGTTGTTGTACGCACACTCGAGGTCGCCGATCACGCCAGTCACCAGGGTGCTGGCGAGACTGGGATCGTCGAGCGCCTCGAGCGGGATCCGGCCCGGGAAATCCACGTCGAGAAGGTTGCTGCAGGCCGAGAGGCCCGCGACGACTGCAAGGCTTGCCACCGCCATCCGGCCGCGGCTCGCCAGGCTTTGGATACGCTGTCTGGTCATGTTCGTCTCCGTATGCCTCAGAAGGTGAGCCGGATGGTGGTTCGGATCCGGGCCGCCTGGGGCCACGATTCCTGGGTGTAGCCCTGGTTACCAACGGTGTCGTTGCTGCGGTTCGGCACCAGTTCCGGATCGATCCAGGTGACGCCGAACGAGGTCTTCTGCTCCCGCCACAAGGTCGCGATGTTCTCGCCCGCGACGGTGATCGACCCGCGCGCCGCCCCGATCCACTTGGTGACGGCGGTAGGCAGTTCGTAGGTGGCGGAAATGGTCCGGAGCTTGGCGAACCCGCCCTTGAACAGGCCCGTCGCGCCGATCGAGTTCGCGTCGCCCTGGAGGAACTGGGTCCCGAGATACCCTGACAGGATCGGGTCGGTCCCTTCGAGCGCCTGCTTGGAGCTCAGGAAGAACGAGTGGATCGCGGCCACGTCGCCCACCAGGACGGTATTCCCGCCGAGATAGTCGACCAGGCCGAGGAGCCGGAGCCGCTTGCCGATCGAGACCGTGGCGCTGAAGCTGCCGTTCCACGACGGGGTCGGCCGACCGGAATAGAGCGCCGGCGCGGCAAGGCAGTCGACCTCGGTGCCATTGGCCTCGCCGAGGGCGCTGTTCGGAATCGGGGTCCCACCCTCGCAGGTGGGATCGAAGCCGAGGGGCAGCGGCACCCCACCGATCGAAACGGTGTTGACGGTCGACCCGGTGACCTTCTTGTAGAAGAAGGAACTCGGGGCGTACCCGGCCACGTTCCACTGCTGAATGAACGACCCGCCGACGAAGAACGGTCCCTCGCCGCCCAGGGTCAGGATCTTGCTGTCGTTGGTGGCAATGGTGAACCGGAGATCGACGCCGAAGTTCGGCTTGTTGATCGGCTGGCCGTCGATCGCGAGTTCGAGGCCCTTGTTCCGGACCTTGCCGAGATTGAGGAACGTGAACCCGGGGAAGCCACGCGACGGCTTGTTCGGAATCGAGAGAATCGCGTCCTTGACGTCCTTCCGGTAGTACGTGAACTCGATCCCCATCCGGCCGTCGAACAGGCCCGCATCGAAGCCCGCCTCGATCTCTTCACCGACCTCCGGCTTGAGCTGGGCGTTGCCGAAGTTCTGCGGAGTCACCCCGCCCGCGCCGCTCGGGCCGACCTTGCCCTCGAACGTCTTGGCCGCCGAGAAGATGTCCGGCTGCTGCCCCGCCCGGCCCCAGGCCGCCCGGAGCTTGAGCTGGGTAAAGAGCCGGGAGTTGGCCATGAACGGCTCTTCCGACACGACCCACGAGGCGCTGAACTTGGGGTAGTAGATGGCGCTGAAGTCTTCGCCGAAGGCGCTGTTGCCGTCGCCTCGGACCGCCGCGGTCAGGAACAGGCGATTCTTGATGGCGAACTGTTCCTGGACATAAACGCCGAACGTCTTGTTCTCGAGGAACACTTCCTGGGCGCTCTTCTGGGCGCCGCCATCGATCCGGTCGCCGCCCGGCACGGCAAAGCTGGTGCCGGTGGCCCGGAGGAAGTCGAACTGTTTGTAGTAGTACTGGGCGCCGACGGCCGTCGTCGCGATGATGCTCTTGCTGATATTGAGGTCGGCCGACGCGCCGTAGTCGAGCGTCATGTAGGTGGCCCGCATCTGACTGGCCGCCTTGTATCCCGCGCTCCGGTCGAAGAACGGGTTCCGGCCAGTCGCGTCCTTCTCCACCAGGTTGCTGCTCTTGTTGTTGGTGAAGTCGGGGCCGATGGTCAGGTAGTGGCGAAGCCACGACGTCGGCCGATGGGTGAACTTTAGGCTGGCCGTGGTCCGGTCGACGTTGTCGAAGCCGAACACGTTTTCGTAGTCCTCGGGCCGGTAGAACTGATACCCATGCCCGGCATCGTTCCAGCCGGTGTTGGTCGAGTCGCCGGCGTAGTTCGGCTCGCACCCCGGGAAACTACAGGCCCACAGAATCGACGTGGTGATCGGCTGGAATCCGCTGGCGCTCCGGACCCGGCTCCGAGTCGTACCGACGGAGAAGTCGACCTTGAACTTGTTGTCGTTGGTCGAGTAGGTCAGGTTGGCACGACCGGCATACTTGTTCTGCCAGTTGTAGTCGACGTACCCCTCGTCCCGGTTGAAGTCGGCCGAGAAGTAGTAGCGGAGCTGCTCGGTCCCGCCGGCCAACGATCCGCCCATGGCGATCGGCGTCCCGGTCGAGAACGGCGAAGGAAAGCCCCGGTCCCGGTTGAAATCGAGGACCCGGAACTCCTTAACCGTCTTGTCCCGCTGGCTGTAGTAGTAGTTCGGCTCGTACCGCCCCTCGGGATTCGAGAGCCAGTTGGCCCCGGCGTCGAGGTGGACATCGAACGTGGGCCGACCCGCCCGACCCTTCTTGGTGATGATCTGGATCACGCCGTTCGACGCCTCGGTGCCGTAGATCGTGGCAGCCGACGGACCCTTGAGGACCTCGATCGACTCGATCTCTTCCGGATTGAG
>CADEGB010000270.1 GCA_902826755.1 uncultured Gemmatimonadota bacterium | reverse complement strand
GGTTGTGATACACGGCGCCCCACGCCCCCGGCACGTTCGGAATGTGGCCGTCTTTGTCACCCGTGGCCACGGACCCGATGACCCGGCCCTGGCGAAGGAGATCGCCTCGCAGCTCCCCCGACACGTCGAGGATCCGGAGGCCACCCTGATAGTCGCCAAGGAAGAGCGTGTCGCCGGCTACCCAGATGTTGTGGCTGCCGCCGTCGCCGGATTCGTACCAGGCCACGCTCCGGGGCTTGGAAATGTCGGACACGTCGACCACCTGCAACCGGCCGTACGCGCGGCCGAACCCGGGCACCCCCTGGCCGGTGGCCTTGGCCGGGAACACTTCGTCGGCCACGAAGACGTAGCGGCCGGCGCGCCAGGCCGTGTGGGTGCCGCGAATGAACCCGGGACCGCCGACCGCCTCGACATCGCGATAGAGCGCGTTGAGGTCGTACTTGAACTGGGAAACGAACACCGGGTTCTCGGGAGATCCACCCTTGATCCCGTTTCCGACGTCGAGAATGATCAGGCCGTCGTTCCAGTAACTCAGGTAGGCCAGGCCCTCCTTGACGTCGATGTCGTGGACCTGACGACCAGCCGCCGGAGGCGGCGTTTCCCAGCGGGCCACCTGCTTCGGCTTGAACGGATCGCGAATATCGATGACCCGCATCGAGCCGGTCGCGTCGTCCGTCAGGTAGACGTAGCCCCGGTAGACGTAGGTGCTGTGCACGCCGCCGCTGACGGTCTCGGTGAAGTCGGCAATCGGTTTGGGGTGGGCCGGATCCTCGAACGAGAGGATCACGATCCCGTTCTTCCGGGTCGAGGCCTGCTCCCGGGTCAGGACGCCGTAGCGACCGTCCTCGGTGGTCATCACGTCGTTGATGATCCGGGCGTCCACCACCACCGAGTCGGTGATCCGGGGCTTGGCCGGATCGCTGACGTCGATGGCGTAGAGGCGGTCGCCGCCGACGCCGGTCAGTCCGGCGGTGGCGAGGTACCCGTTCTTTCCGTTCGGGTGGAGCCAGAACTCGGTGGCCATCATCCCGATCGGCAGGCGGCCGAGCACCTTGATCGGCCTGGTGGCGTCTCTCGGCGCCACTTCGACCAGCGCCTCGGCGGTCCGGCCAGCGTAGGAGGCAAAGACCTGGTAGGTGCCCGGCAGGTCGGCCACGAACGCGCCATCGGGATCGATCAGGGCATGGCCCGGCGTGATCGACCACTCGGGCTGCAGACTCGCCACCGCGCTTCCAGCCGCCGTTCGGCCCCCGGCCGTGAAGCGAACCACGTCCCCCGTCCGGGCAGTGACCCGCGCGGGCGAGACCGCCACCGTGCGGACCGAGTTGGGGCCAACCCGGATCCGGAGCGCCTTCTCGACCCGGCCCACCCGGGCGGCCACCGTGGCCGACCCCGCCTTGTGGGCCGTGATCCGCCCCGACGCCGAGACCGATACGACGGCCGGATCGTCACTCGTCCACTGAACCGGATCCTGACGGCGGTCATCGTTGGAGGCAAACGGCTCGGCCTTGAGCGTCAGGCTCTGGCCGACGACCATCGAACCGACCTCCGGAGCCACCGCAATGCGGGTGACCGGAAGGGGCAGCACGGTGATCTCCGCCGTCGCGGTCAGCGGGCGTCCACCACCGGCCTGGCGGACCACCGCCGTGGCCACGATGGTCCCGGTGGCGCCGGCGGTCACGAGCCCGGTCGAGTCCACCGATCCCTCGAAAGAGCCCCCCGATTGGAACCACTGGACCGCGCCACCGGCCACTGGCGCCCCGGCCCCGTTGACCAACTTGGCCCGGAGCCGGAGGGTGTCACCGATGGCAATCGACGCCTTGCCGGGCTCGACCACCAACCGGTTGGTAGCCGCCGGCTGTTGGAGAAGGACCAGGACCAGCAAACTCAAACCCGACATGGAATCTCCAGAACTGAATGGCGTGAATGTGTTTTCGGGGGAGCCCGGAACGGCGGCCCCCGGCTCGGGCCAAGTTATCGTTGGAGGTGGGGCGGCGCCACGCCCGTATTGACAAAACCCCGGCCGAGTCTGACAATATCGAGGTCATGCCGCAGCGAACACCCCGAGCGACAACCGCCGCCCAGCGAGCTTCCGGACGGGTCCGACCCGCCCCCAAGCGACTTTCGCCCGACCGCCGTTTCGGGTCGGGCGGTTTTCCCGAGCCGAGCTAACGGCTCCCAGCGCAAGAGGTCGTCAAGATGGCGAAAGGCACCGTCAAGTGGTTCAATGATGCGAAGGGGTTCGGCTTCATCGCCCAGGATGGGGGCAAGGACGTCTTCGTCCACCACACCGCCATCATGATGGATGGCTTCCGGTCGCTGGCTGAGGGCGATCAGGTCGAGTTCGAGATCGTCGACGGACCCAAGGGGTTACAGGCCGCCAACGTCCGCCGGGCGAGCTGACACGGGTCGGGCGGAACGCGACGAGGGCCGGTCGTGAGACCGGCCCTCCGCGTTTCCCTACTTCTTCTTTTTCGGCTTGGCCGGCGGCTTGGCCGCCTTCCGGGCCACCAGCTTGACCTTGGGCTTCGGCTTGGGCTTCTGAACCACCACCGCGGCCTTCTTGGCCGCCCGCCCCCGCTCCCGTTCCGCCGCCTTCTCGGCCCGCTTGTCCGAAGCCTCCTTGACCTCGGCCAAGACCCGGTCGGTCTCGTCCTGGGTCATCAAGGTCCGGCGGACCGCGTAGCGAAGGATCTCCTCCGCGTCGGCGATCTTGAACTCGCCCAGCCGCGCTCCGGCCCGGATCAGGCCCACGAACGCGTCCGCCACCGGATTGCGCAGCACCGACGCGATCCCCGGCAGAGCTTCCAACAACGATGTGACCTGCATCCCACCCAACTCGGTCGCCACGGACGCCCCTCCTCCGCCGATCGTTAGGATCGGACGGGCGTCAACGTATCAGGCGGGAGGGGGTCCGTCAAGAAACGGCGTTAGGCAAGGCGCGGAGTATACTCAACGACTCCGAATAAACACCGATATTCCGTAGCCCCGCACGTCGAGCCGGCCAGGCACCGGATCCAGCGACCCGAGGTCGTACCGGACCGACGGCTGGAGTGCCAACCGACGCCCAAGTGCAATGCCGAGGCCGAGCTGCGCTCCCACCAGCCGCCCCGGCGCCAGCCCCATCCGGCCCGTCCGCGCGTCCATCGACAGATCCAGATCGACGCCGGCCCTGATCGGCGTGGCCCAGGTGACCCCGCCGGCCGTCAGGCGCTCGTCGTTGGCCACCGGCGTCCGGCTCGAGTCGCCCGCCACCCGTCGATAGTGCCAACCGTAGAACGACAGGAGTCCGTTTCGGCCCACCGGAGCCGCAACCGAGCCCTCGACGGTCCACCGGTTTCCCGGGCGGTACAGGCCTGCCGTGGCGGTCCCGCCGGCCCCGTACTCATCGGTGCCGAAGCCGCTGTAGGTCAGACCCGCGGTGACCCGCGATCGTCCGACGATCCGATCGACCCCAGCCCGGATCCGGCCTTCTAACCCCGGCCTATAGCTGAACGGCCCGGTGGCATCGACATACGGCGTGTACTCGCCGCTCCAGCGCATGCTGCCGGCGAGCCCGACGTTCCACTGGCCGGCCGGAATCGCAACCGCCATCCCGCCCGTGAGCGAAAAGCCGGCGCCGTGGCTTGCCACTGGGAACGCGAAAAAGCTCGACGAGATGGCCCCGAGAACCGGGAAATCCGCGGCCGGCGCCCGTGACAACCCGGTCGGCAAATTGGCCACCAACGAGGCGACCACGAAGTCCTGGCCGAAGGTGTACCCGGCCCGGATCTGCGTGTCGGCCAGGCCGGAAACACTCCGACCACTGTCGCCGAGGGCCAGGCGGCTCCGGACCCAGCTGGTGCCCAGGTCGACGCCAAGCCGACCCCGCTGCCACGACGCGCCGACCGGCACGACCCATTGGTCGACCGTGGTGGAGCTCGAGTCCGGGCCGATCCGGAACCGCCGATTCTCGGCCCCGACCACCACACCCTGACCGCCAGCCGCCGTCTGGGCGGCGATCTCGACGGAGGACCCGAGGGCCACCAGGCCGGCCACCAAACACCCGAGACCCGTCGACCGAGGACTCATGGTCGGGGAATCACGATCACGATTTCGCCGATGGTTCCCACCGTGGTGGGGTCATCCTGGCGGAGGGCCTCGGTCAGCCGAGACCGGGCCATCGGGAGCCGAGCCAGGGTTCGGCGCCCAAGGCGCCCTCCGCTGCTCGGCGCCACGATGTCGATGGCATCCTGGAGCGCCACGGCCCGGCCGGCGCCGGCGCCGGGCGGGGCCATCAAGCCGCGACCCGCAAGGCCGACCAGCTCGCTCCGCGGCCGGCCGGCCGCGGCGCCGAGGCGGACCGCGGCGGCGGCGCGGTCTCGCGCGGCGCGGAACGACGGGTCCTGCGTGGCGGCCGCGTTGAACTGGCGGGCGGCCGTGGCAAAGTCGCCCCGGTCCTCGGCGTCGAGTCCGCGGCTGAAGGCGAGGAAGGCCTGGAGATCGGCCGTCGGCCGTTCCGCGATGGCTTGGCGCTCGGCGGCCGACAGGGTGATCCCCATCTGTCGGAGCAGATCGAGCACCACTCGCTTCTGGAGGGCAAACAGCTCGGCCAGCCGATCGCTCGAGCCGCCCCGGGCGGTGATGGCGCCGGTCTGGGTCGCGACGACGTTGGCGTCGAGCCGGAGGTTGCCGCCCCGGGTCTCTTCGCGGAGGCTCCCCTGCACCACTCTCGCCGCTCGGAGGAGTCGCCCGGACCGGGCTCCGCTGGCGGGCTCGACCCGCTGCGCGGCGGAGAGGCGAAGCTCATCGGCCATGGCCTGGACCCGTTCCCGTTCGAGCAGAACGAGGGACCGGACCTTGGACAGGTCGGTGAGAATCAGGTGGGTAATCCCCTTCTCGAGCGGCGCGAGGTCGGGGTTGGCGCCGAGGTAGCGCCACGGCAGCACAGCCACGGCATTGGCTTGGGGCGGAGTGGCCGCGAGTTCCCGTTCCCGGGCCACCGCGCGCCGAGCGGACTCCGCCAGCTCGAGCCGGGTGAGGTTGGTCAGCCTGGCATCGAGTTCGGAGCGTTCGGATCCGGATCGTGCCAGGGCAGCCGCTCCCCGGTAGGCCGCCTGGGCGCTATCGAGCCTCCCGAGGCCCTCGAAGGAGAGGCCGAGAAACACGGCACCCGCAAACGTCGGACGCAGGGCGCCCGCGGCTCGGAGGACATCGACGGCGCGGTCGAATCGTTCGGCGCGGTAGTACGCGGCGCCGAGGCGGAGCAGCAGTTGATGGTCGGTGGGATTCCGGGCCCGTTCTGCCTCGAGGCTCGGCAACTCGGCCGGCGACACGTCGGGACTCCGGTATCCCGGAGCGCACCCGATGAGGGAGAGGGAGGCGACGATGATCCAGCGGCCGCCGGGGAGGTTCATGACCATCGATCCGGGGAGACCCGCGCAAGATAGACCGGCGGGCGCCCCCGGGTCGAGGGGATGCTCAGTGCGGGAGCGTGAAAAGCCGTCCCCACCGCACGTTGGTGACGAACGGGAGCGGTTTGTAGGTGTCGGGGTTGTAGCTGAAATAGACGATCAACGGGCGGCCCCGAACGTTCTGACGGGGGAGAAAGCCCCAGTAGCGGCCGTCGTAGGAACCATCGCGATTGTCGCCCATCATGAAGAAGGAACCCTGGGGGACGACGATCGGCCCCCAGTTGTTGAGATCCGGGGCGTAGTTGTCCCGGTCGCTGCCGACGTAGTGGTCGAGTTGCCAGCGCCGCATCTGGGCCCGCCCGGTGGCGTCGGCGTTGGCGGTGGGGTCGGTCTTGATGACCCAGGGCTCATCGACCTTGGTCCCGTTCCGAAAGAGCGCGCCCCCCTCCATGGCGAGGGTATCGCCGGGCACCCCGATCAGGCGCTTGACGACCTTGAGCCCTTCCTGCTCGACCGAGTCGAACACGAGGATCTCGCCCCGGACCGGCTCGCGGACGGGGGGCAGCCGCTTGTGGATCAGCGGCACCTCGGCGCCATAGAGGAGCTTGTTGACGAAGAGGAAGTCCCCGACGAGCAGGGTGTTCTCCATGCTCCCGGAGGGAATCCGGAACGCCTCCACCAGGAACGTCCGGAGAAAGAACCAGACGACCAGGGCCACGGCAATCGATTTGACCCAGTCCCACAACCACTTGAGTACGTTCGTCAATCAGTCCACCCAGTCGGCTACGAACAGGTTTGTCTCTCGCGGGTGCTTCCCGTTACGGTTGGAGGCCCAGACCAGTTTCTTGCCGTCCGGGCTGAACATCGGGAAGCTGTCGAAGTCGTCGTAGGTGGTGACCCGTTCGAGGCCGGTGCCATCCACGCCGATCAGGAAGAGATCGAACTTCCCGCTCCGGGGGCTTTCGTGGTTCGAGGCAAAGATGATCCGCTTGCCGTCGGGGTGGAAGAAGGGGGCGAAGTTCGCGCCCCCGAGCCGGGTGACCTGGCGCGGGTTGGAGCCGTCGGCATTGGCCACCCAGACTTCGACCCGGGCGGGGCGGACCATCCGCCGGGCCAGGA
>CADEGB010000269.1 GCA_902826755.1 uncultured Gemmatimonadota bacterium | reverse complement strand
CCCCGATATGGGTAGTTCTCGCCGACGAACAAGGGCCACCCGAAAAACCCCGCTCGCCGGGCCTGGTTGATCTCGTCATAGCCACGCGGACCCCGAGTGGTCAGACTGTCGAAGTCCGCGTCCGGGCCGACATCCCCCCAGTACACGTAGCCCGTGGCGGGGTCCACCGACAAACGGTAGGCGTTCCGCGTCCCCATCGCGAAGATCTCCGGACGGGTCCCGGCGGTGCCCGGCGGAAACAGGTTCCCTTCCGGGATGGTGTACGACCCGTCCGGCTGGACCCGGATACGGATGACCTTGCCGCGGAGGTCATTGGTGTTGGCCGAGGAGCGGCGGGCGTCGTACTGAGCCAGGTCGGGTCGATTGTCGAGCGGCGCAAACCCGTTGTTGCCAAGGCGACGACCCGGCACGTTGAACGGCGTGGTGTTGTCGCCGGTGGCAAGATAGAGGTTGCCGTCGGGACCGAAGGCCAACGATCCGCCCGTATGACAACAGATCCGGCGGTCCGAATGGAACTCGAGGACGGTCTTTTCGGAGCTGAGTGCCAGCGAATCGTCGGTCAGCACGAATCGCGAGAGCCGATTGACCGAGGGCCCAACCGGACTGTAGAACAAATAGAGGTGATGATTGGCGCCGAACGCCGGGTCCGCCACCACGCCGAGGAGCCCTTCCTCGGCGTTCACGCCCTCGACCCCGGATTGCCAATAGACCGGCAGCTGACCGACCACCGCCAACGTTCGATCCGCCGCCCGCCACCGCAGCACTCGTCCCCGGCGCTCCACCACCACCACGTCGCCACCGGGGAGCACCGCCAGTTCGGTCGGTTCGGTGAACTGACCGCGGACCAACTCGGTCTTGACGAGCCCAGGGTCGGCGGGCGCCCGCGGCGCCCGCGCCTTCCGATAGTCGGGCCGGCCGCCTTCGGCCGCCCACCGGACCCCCGCCGATACCAGGGACAGGAACGCCGGATCGCTCCAGGATTCGTCGGTGTGACCCAACGCGGTGTACCACGACCGCCCGCCGTCGAACTCGTGATACCAGGTCATCGGATGGGCGGCCCCGTTGGTCCCGCCCTGGTAGCTCGCCTCGTCGATCTGGAGGACGACTCGAAGATTCGGAGCCAGCCGCTTGAAATTGTACCACTCGTCGGTCCGTTCCCAGACCGGCGGCAGATGCCGGGTCATCGGCTCGTTCCGGTCGGTCACCACCAGGCGGGCTGGCTGAATGGCCGGATGGCTGTCGAAATACCCGCCCACCAGGCGGCCATACCACCGCCAGTCGTACTCGGCGTCGGCCGCCGCGTGGATTCCGACGAAGCCACCACCGGCCTGGACGAATCGTTGCAGATCGACCTGGGCGGGGCGTTCGAGCAGTTCTCCGGTGGTGTGGAGGAAGGTCACGGCCGCGTACCGGGCCAGGGAGTCCTCGACCAGGTAACGGACGTCCTCGGTCGTGTCCACCACGAATCCCCGATCGCGCCCCAGCGCCATGATCGCCGCCTGGGCCGCTGGAATCGACTGGTGCCGGAACCCGGCGGTATGACTGAAAAGGAGCACCCGCGGCGCGGGGGCGCACCCGATCGACCCGAGCAGCGAGGCCACCACCAGTCCGCGTGCCCAACCGGCGACCATCGATGACGTCGTGTCCATGCCCCAACCTACCATTCCGTCATTTTCGGAGCCACCAACGACGAACGACCCGGGCCGCCACCCCCTGAAACCGGGGCCCCGTCGACCCCGTATGCTCACTTTGATCATAGCAACCCGGAGACCTCCATGGCGACGGATCCCCACCACCTCCTGCCGCTCAAGCCCGTCGAGCTGCAGCTCCTGCTGGCCCTGGCCACCCGCGAGCTGCACGGCTACGGCCTCGTGCGGGAAATGGCCGAGGCGTCCGCCGGCGTCATCTCCCTCGAACCTGGGAACCTCTACCGGGTCATCAAGCGACTCCTCGGCGCCGGACTGGTAGCGGAGTCCGAACGCCGCCCGGCCCCCGAACTCGGCGTCGACGAGCGGCGCCGCTACTACCGGATCACTCCCAGAGGCTCCCGGGTGCTGGCCAGCGAGGTGGACCGGCTCCGTTCCCTGGTGACCTCCCCCGCCGTCCGGGCCCTGAGCCGCCGGGGGGTTTCGTGACCCGGTCGGAGCGGGTGTTTTCTCGACTCCTCCGGCTCTTTCCCGCCGACTTCCGGGCCCGCTTCGGCCCCGACATGACCGACCTGTTCCGCGATCAGCTGGCCGCGGCCCGGGCCGAAGGCCGCCTGGCGGTCGCCGCGCTCTGGCTGCGGACCCTGCCGTCGTTCCTCGCCGCGGCCGGGCTCGAGCGGCGCGACCGGCCGCACCGCCCCGCCCACCATCCCGGAGGACCCGCCGTGCTCGATACCCTGATTGCCGATCTCCGGCTCACCGGCCGCCTGCTGCGGCGGAGCCCCGGGTTTGCCCTGACCGCGGTGGCGGTCATGTCGTTAGGCATCGGCGCCGTCGCCACCATCGCCAGCGCCATCAACGCGGTGGTGCTCCGCCCCTTGCCGGGCACCACCGACGGCCACCGTCTCGTCGGGATCGAGCGGCGGAGTCGCGACTACACGGATGGGGCCTCCGCGTCGGTCGACTACTATCGGTTTCTTCAGAGCCGCGCCCGCACCGTGGCCGGCATCGCGGCCTGGACCCGGGCGTCGTTGTCGGTGTCCTTCGATGGCCAGGGCCATGCGCTCCTCGGTAACGTGGTGAGTGGCAACTATTTCACGGTACTCGGCGCCCGACCCGCGCTCGGCCGGTTCTTCTCGCCCGAGGAGGATCGCACGCCCGGCACCCACCCGGTCATCGTCGTGTCCCATGGGTTCTGGCAACGGGCCCTCGGTGGCGATAGCGCCGCGATCGGCCGGACGTTGGCGGTGAACGGGCATCCCTTCACCTTGGTCGGGGTGACGGAGCCCGGGTTTCGCGGCGTGTTCACGCCGCTTCGGACCGAGGCCTGGGTGCCGCTCATGATGCGGGGCGCCCTTCGCCCGGGATCCGACCGTCCGGATGTCGCGTCGCTCTGGCTCTTTGCCCGCCTGGGTCCCGGCGTCACCAAGGACGCAGCGCGCCAGGAACTCGGTGCCCTGGTGGCGGAGCGGGCCGCCGATCCGGCGGAGCCGCCCGGCTACCGCGAATATCGGTACCTGCGGATGACCGACCTCACCGGTCTCCCGGACGACGCCCGGCGACTCTTTCTCGGATTCATGGCGCTGCTCTTCGGCGCGGCCCTGCTGCTCCTGGTCATCGCCAGTGTCAACGTGGCGTCGATGCTATCCGCCCGGGCCATTGCCCGACGTCGGGAAATGGCGCTCCGAACCGCGCTCGGCGCCGGGCGCGGTCGCTTGATCCGCCAGTTGCTCACCGAGAGTCTGGTGCTCTTCCTCCTCGGCGCGATTGGCGGCGTCGGGGTCGCGTCCGTGGTGACCGACGCGTTCGAACGGTTGCCGCTCCCCGCGGGCCCCGCCTTTGCTTTGGAGTTGTCGCCCGATCCGCGGATCCTCTCGTTCGCGATTGCCCTCGCGTTCGGCACCGGCATCCTCTTCGGCCTGGCGCCCGCCCTGCAAGGCGCCGGTCGAGACGTGACGATCCGGCTCCGGGATGACGCGGCGGCCGGCGGGCGACGCCGTTCGAGACTGGGCAACGCGCTCATCGTCGGCCAGCTGGCCTTGTCGCTGGTTCTCCTCGTTTCGGCCGGTCTGTTTCTCCGCGCGCTGCGGACCGGGGCCCGCATCGATCCGGGATTCCGGGTCGACGGGGTGGCGTTGCTCAGCCTCAAACCCGAGTCCTGGGGCTATGACACCGCCAAAGGACAGGCCTTCTACCGGATGTTGCGCGACCGACTCGCGGCCCTTCCAGGGGTCACCGCCGTCTCGGCCGCCGACGTGGTTCCTCTCGGCTTCGCCAGCAGCGGGATCCGCATCAAGCTCGACGACCACTCCGATCCAGCCGGCAAGGAGGGTCTCCGCGTCGAGATGGCCGTGGTCGATCCCGACTACTTCGCCGTGCTCGACCTGCCGTTGGTGGCGGGGCGCCAGTTCGAGGCGGTCGACGTGGCGGGGTCGCCGCGGGTGATGGTGGTCAACGAGACGTTGGCCCGCCGGGTCGCGCCGGCCGGCCAGGCGCTCGGGAAAACGCTCACCATCGGCACCGAGCAGGTCACCATCGTCGGGATTGCCCGGGACGCGAAGTACGGTTCCCTCGGCGAAGTGACACCGGCCTTCGGGTATTTCCCGTTGGCTCAGCGGTGGCGCCCGGACCAGACCGTCATGCTCCGCGCCACCGGGGACCTCGAGGCCCTGACGCCCGCGATCAGCTCGGCCATCCACGCGATCGACCCGAACCTTCCCAGGCCAACCGTCACCACCCTCCGACGCGAAGCCGCGATCGTGCTGCTGCCGCAGCGGGTGGCAGCCATGGTGACCGGCGCGCTCGGGCTGGTTGGACTCCTCATGGCGACGGTGGGACTCTACGGGATCATCAGCTTTTCCGTCACCCGACGCACCCGCGAGATCGGGGTGCGGGTGGCGCTCGGCGCGAGCCGAGCCGACGTGGTGACCCTGATCGTGCGGGAGGGGATCCGGCTGGCTGGCGCCGGGGTGGTGGTGGGGCTGCTGCTGGCCGCGGCCGTGACCCGGCTTCTCGGCCGGTTCCTGTTCAACTTGAGCCCGTTCGATCCGATCACCTTTGCGGCAATGGCGACCCTCTTCGTCGGCGTGGCGCTCCTCGCAAGTTACCTCCCGGCCCGCCGCGCGGCCGCCGCCGACCCGATGGCGGCCATCCGGACCGACTGACGACCCGCGCTACGGCCGGAACCGGGCCCGGAGGCGACGCGACCGAGGGGCTTCGTCGTCGCCGTCGTCCTCGTCGTCCTCGGCCCCGTGGTCCGCTCGGGTCGACCGCTCGAAGAGGCGTTCGAGCAACCGGGCCACCACCCGACCCTGGCGGGTCTGGAACTGCCGATGCCACTCGGCGCCCTGGTCCCGATCCTCCTGCCATGAGTTCGGATCGAAGTCCTCGCAGTCACCGGTCGGCGCCGTTCCCTCGAGGAAGACCTCCCGCTCGCCGCAATCCCACGACCAGCCGGACGAGGTCCCGCCGACGCGCGCCACCTCAATGCCGTCGGGCACGGGGAACGACGCCCAGCGGTCGTCGGGCTCGGTCCGATCGAGGAACCGGGCCACGATCGGAAGCGCCGCATCGCCGCCCGTCAGGCCGATGCTGCGACCGTCGTCGAAGCCGACCCAGACCCCGACCACGATCGAGGGCGAGTAGGCGACGAACCACGCGTCGCGCCAGCCGTTCGAGGTGCCGGTCTTCCCGGCCAGACTCCCGAACCGATCACTCATCGACAGCCCCCGCCCCGTGCCCCTGGCGATGACGCCCTCGAGCGCCGAGGTAACGAGGTACGCCGCCGGCGGATCGATGACGGGCACCCCTTCGACCTCGAGCCGAGCCGGGGCCGCCCCGCCAACGGGCCCGCGGCCAAGGACGGTGCGAGTGGCGGCCAACCGACCACCGGTGGCGAAGACGCCGTAGGCCCGGACCAGTTCCAGCAATGTCACCTCGGAGCTGCCTAACGCGATGCTCGGCACCGGTCGGATCGGGCTTTCGATGCCGAGCCGGCGCGCCATGGCCGCGATCCGCTCGGGGCCGACCTCGACCCCGATCCGGGCAAAGGGCACGTTGAGGGACTGCTCGGTCGCCTCCCGGAGGGTGACCTCGCCGCGGAACTGACCGTCGTAGTTGGTCGGCTCCCACCGAGTCGCGCCGCGACCCACGGCAAAGGGCTCGTCCTCGACCCGCGACGCCAGCGTGAACGCCGGACCGCGGCCGCCGTCTCGCTGCAGCGCGGTGAGCAGGACGATGGGCTTGAAGGCGCTGCCCGGTTGCCGGCGCGCCTCGACGGCGCGATTGAACTGGGACTGGCCGTAGTCGCGGCCACCCACCAGGGCCAGCACCTCCCCGGTCCGGGGATCGATGGCCACCAATGCCGCCTGCGCGTCCGGCGAACGGAACCGAGCCAGCCCTTCCCGCACCGCCCGGACCGCGGCCCCCTGGAGCGCCGGGTCGATCGTGGTGTACACCGCCCCACCCCGGGCCGGCAGGTTGCCTCGAACGGACGTAAGCGCCAGGTCGCGGAAGTACCGAGCGTCCAGCACCGGCTCGGGATGAGGCCGGGTGGCAAGCCGAGCTTTCTTGCCCCCGTCGGCGGTCTTCCGCGAGATCCTTCCCTGCTCCGCCATCAGGTCGAGGACCAGGTTCCGGCGGCGCCGCGCTAACCGCTCGTGACGAAGCGGGTTGGTCCGATTGGGCGCGTGGATCATCCCCGCCAGCAACGCGGACTCGGCCACCGACAGCCGCCCGACCGGCTTCCCGAAATAGAAGCGGGCCGCGGCACCGACACCGTGGATGGCGCGGCCACCGTCCTGGCCGAGGTAGATCTCGTTGAGGTAGGCGTCGAGGATGGCAGCCTTGTCGTAGCGCGCCTCGAGCACCGATGCGAT
>CADEGB010000268.1 GCA_902826755.1 uncultured Gemmatimonadota bacterium | reverse complement strand
CCGCTTCATCTTCCATGAGCTCCAGCAACCCGCCGACTCGGCGGCCAAGGCCGATGCACCCGCGCCAGCCCCCGCCAAGACGAGCGCCAAGAAACCCGCAAAGGCCTCGGAGTGAGCGACCTCCTCCGCGCCGAACTCTCCCGGATCGCCACCGCGCTGGGCGCTCCGGAAGTGCCCTTCGTGGTCGAGCGGCCCCGCGACGCGGGCCACGGCGACCTCGCGACCAACCTCGCGATGCTGGTGGCGAAAACTCGCAAGGCCAATCCCCGGAAGATCGCCGAGGAGGTCATCGCGGCCCTGGCGCTGCCGGAGGGGCTCGTCTCGCGGACCGAGATCGCGGGCCCGGGCTTCATCAATTTCTGGCTGGCTCAGGATGCGCTGGCCGCTCAGCTTCAGGCCATCGTCCAAGCGGGGAAGGACTACGGCCGTTCGGTGGCCGCGGTGCCGCAACGCGTCAACGTGGAATTCGTCTCCGCCAATCCGACCGGCCCGCTCCACGTCGGTCACGGCCGGGGTGCGGCACTCGGCGACGCGGTCGCCTCACTCCTGGCGTGGACCGGACACGAGGTGACCCGAGAGTTCTACATCAACGACGCCGGCGCCCAGATCGACAAGCTGGCGCTGAGTCTCTGGGCCCGGGTCCAGCAGTCGGTCGGGCGGGCGGCCGAGCCGCCCGAGGGCGGCTACTTCGGCGAGTATCTGATGGAGACGGCGGCGGCGCTGGTGGCCCGAGAGGGCCCCGCGTTTGCCGATCGGCCCGAGACCGAAACCATTCCGATCTGCCGGCGGTTTGCGCTCGAGAGCCAGCGGGTGGAGCAGGACGAGCTGCTCCGGGACTTCCGGGTGGTGTTCGATGTCCACACGTCGGAACAGTCGATCTACGACTCCGGCAAGCTGGCGGTGGCCCTCGATCTGCTGCGCGACCGCGGCCTGCTCTTCGAGCACGAGGGCGCGCTCTGGATGCGGACGACGTCGTTCGGCGACGACAAGGACCGAGTCCTTCGCAAGAGCGACGGCACCTACACCTATCTCGTGCCGGACATCGCCTATCACGTCGACAAATTCCGGCGCGGATTCGATCACCTGATCGACGTCTGGGGCGCCGACCATCACGGCTACATCCCGCGAATGCGGGCGGTGCTGGTGGCGCTGGGGCATCCGGCAGACAGCTTCGAGGTAGCCCTGATTCAGCTGGTCAAGGTGGTGAAGGGTGGCGAGGAAGTGAAGATGTCGAAGCGGGCGGGCAACTTCGTCACGCTCCGGGACCTCCTCGACGACGTCGGCACCGACGCGGCGCGATACTTCTTCCTGATGCGGCGGAGTGATACGCCGTTTGCGTTCGATGTCGACCTGGCCAGGAAGCAGACCGACGAGAACCCGGTCTTCTACGTCCAGATGGCCCACGCCCGGATGGCGGGCCTCTTCCGAGTGGCCGGCCGCTTGCCGGAGGACGTCGGCGATCAGATCGATCCGGCGGGCCTTCCGGCACCCCAGGACGCCGAGCTGCTCAAGACGCTGACCACCTTTCCCGCGGTGGTGGCGCGGGCAGCCGCGGAACGGGAGCCGCACCGCGTCACCGCCTACCTCGAGGAGCTGGCCCGGCTGGCTCACGGCTGGTACCACCACTGCCGGGTGCTCGGCGAACCGCCAGCGGTGGAGTCGGCCCGGCTGGTGCTGGCGCGGGCGGCCCGGATCGTCCTGGGCAACGGACTCGCTCTATTGGGGCTCAACGCCCCGGATCGGATGTAATGCCATGCCGTTGATGGTCGTCGGGAGCGTTGCCCTCGACTCCGTGTACACCCCCTTCGGCGAAACCGCCGACGCGCTCGGCGGCTCCGCGGTCTACTTCAGCGTCGCCGCGTCGCTGTTGTCGAAGGTCAAAGTGGTCGGCGTCATCGGCGGCGACTACCCGACCGCGGAACTCGACCGCCTGGCGCCGCGAGGCATCGACTGGTCCGGTGTCGAACGGGCCGAGGGCGAGAGCTTCCGCTGGAAGGGGAAATACAGTTACGACCTCCAAAGCCGGGAAACGCTCGAGACCCGGCTCGGCGTCTTCGCCACCTTCCGGCCCAAGCTGCCCCCCGAGTGGCGGGCCACCAAGTACCTCTTTCTGGGCAACATCGATCCCGAACTGCAGCTCGCGGTCCTCGAGCAGGTCCAGCAGCCGCGGCTCGTGGTCTGCGACACGATGAACTACTGGATCCAGGGCAAGCGTCCGGAACTCCTCAAACTGCTCGAGCGGGTCGACATCCTGCTCGTCAACGACGGCGAGGCGCGGGAACTGTCCGGCAACTGGAACATCCACAAGGCCGGTCGGTGGATCCTCGACCACGGACCGAAGCGGGTCGTCATCAAGCAAGGCGAGTACGGGGCCCTCCTGGTGGAGCCGGACCGGACGTTTTACGCGCCGGCGTTTCCGCTGGAAGAGGTTTTCGACCCAACCGGCGCGGGCGACGCGTTCGCGGGTGGGTTCATGGGGTACCTGGCCCGGGTCGACTCAGTGGCGCCCGAGCAGCTCCGGCGGGCCATGATCTACGGTGCCGCCATGGGGTCCTTTGCGGTCCAGGGGTTCGGGATCAGGGGCTTCGAGAACGTCGACTACGACACCATTCAACGCCGGGTCAAGGCCTTCGTCGACCTGACGCACGTCCCCTCCGCGGAGCCCCTTCCGTGACCGAGCGGCAGTACGCGGCCGCGGGCGTCGACCTGGTCGCCCTCGACTCGGCCAAACAGCGGATCGCCAAGGCGGTGGCGAGTGCCCGGACCGGGCTGTCCGTGGGCCGGGTCGGCGCGTTCGGCGGCATGGTGCGGATCCCCGACGGGATGACCCGGCCCGTGCTGGTCATGAGCACCGACAGCGTTGGCACGAAGGTGATCGTGGCTCGAATGGCCGGGATCTTCGACACCGTCGGCGAGGACATCGTCAACCACAGCGTCAACGACATCCTGGTCCACGGAGCCCGCGGCATCGCGTTTCAGGATTACATCGGGTCCAACGGCCTCACCGAGCTGCAACTGGCCGGGATCGTCGAGGGGGTGGCCCGGGGGTGCCGGGCCCACGACATGGCCCTGTCGGGCGGGGAAACGGCATCCCTCCCCGACCTGTACGACCCGGGTGACTACGACCTGGCCGGCACGATTGTCGGGGTGGTGGAGGAATCTGCCGCCCTCCACGGCGACGCGATGACCCCCGGCGACATCCTGATCGGGTATCGGTCGTCCGGGCTCCACACCAACGGGTACACGCTGGCCCGAACCATCTGCTTCGACCGGCTCAAACTCGATGTTTCGTCGCCACTTAGCGACGTCGGTGGCACCGTCGGGGAGGCCCTCCTCGCGGTCCATCGGAGCTACTTCCACGCCCTCGCCCCGGTGCTCGATTCGGTCCATGGCATCGCCCACATCACGGGTGGCGGGATCGCCGGGAATCTGGTCCGGGTATTGCCCCCCTCGGTCACCGCGGTCATCGATTCCCGGTCCTGGGAGTGGCCGCCGTTGTTCACGTTCCTGATGGAGGCCGGCTCCGTATCGGTGGGCGAGATGCGGGAGGTCTTCAACCTCGGGGTAGGCCTGCTGGCGGCGGTACCGCCGGATCGGGTCGACCGCGTCCGCGCCGCGGCCCGTGCGGTGGACATCGACACCTGGATCGCCGGGGACATCCGCGCCGGCCAACGCGGAGTGCGATTCACCTAACGTTCTTCTTCGGGGGTCTCGGTGCGAAGGCGGCTCTGGAGTTCGTTCGGGTTCGCTGGATTCGCCTTCGCTTCCCCGATGCTCGCGCAGACCGGCGCCGAGGCCACGCCCCACCCCTGTGACATCCAGGCCGGCGCCACCAAGGCCGTCTGTCGCGCCGGGTACGACGCCGTCACCACCGTGGTGCCGGTCGGCGCCCTGGTGGCGAGCGGCGGCAATCCCCACTTGGGCTCCGCCGCTGGCGGGAAGGGATTCGGCGACCTCGGCGTGACGTTTCGAGGCACCGTGGTCCGAATGATTCTCCCGACCACCGCGTACGACGGAACGACCGACACCGTCGCAGCGGCCCGACGGCTGCCGGTGGTGGCCCCGAGCCTCGACCTCCGGATGGGGCTCCTCAGCAAGGCCCTCCCGGTCGGCACCGCGTCGGTCGACTTCCTTGCCACCATCCTCGGCGTTCCGGAGCGCGCCACCGACTATGTCCGCTTCAGCGACGACACCCGGCGGTTGGCCGGCCTGGCCCTCGGCTTCGGCTACGGGCTTCGAATCGCCATGCAGCCCAAAGGTCCGCTGCCCGTCGCCAGCCTGAACGTGGGACGCCACGACTTCCCCAAGTTCACCGTCGGCGACCTGTCGGCGGGGAGCCAGTACGCGTATACCGTCGCGATCTCCGCGATCAACGTCCGGCTCATGGCCGGCAAGCGGTTCGGCGCCTTCGAGTTCACCGCCGGGGGCGGCGCCGACCTGATGAAGGGGAACTACTCGATCGTGTTCCGGGATCAGGACAGCCTGACCGTGTCTCCCCGGGCCGATTCGACGGTGTCCACCATGCGGATCCTGACGCTGGCCAACGCCGCGTTCGTCGTGGGTCGGGTGGCCCGGCTCACCTTCGAGGGGGGATTCCAGATCGGGAAGGACGAGAAACTCGAGACGATCTTTGCCGCCACCAACAGCAAGTCGGGTCGGTTCTTCGGCAGCATCGGTCTCGGGTTTAAACTGTAGGCGTGACGGAAGCTCAAGCCATGCGCCGTGCCCTCGACCTGGCGGGTCGAGGGTGGGGCCGCGTCGATCCCAATCCACTGGTGGGGGCCGTGGTCCTGGCCCACGGCGAGCCCGTGGGCGAGGGCTACCACGCCGAGTTTGGGGGGCCCCATGCCGAGGCGGTTGCCCTGGCCGCAGCCGGCCCCCGGGCCCGGGACGCCACCCTGGTGACCACGATGGAGCCCTGCGCCGCCGTGGGGAAGCAGCCGGCCTGCGTGGCGGCCATCCTGGCGGCCGGGATCCGGCGGGTGGTTATCGCGATGCCCGATCCAAACCCGGCCATGGCCGGCGGCGCGGCGAGCTTGCGGGCCGCCGGCCTCGAGGTCGAAGTCGGGCTGGCGCGGGAGGAGGCCGAGCGCCAGAACGCCGCCTTCCTCCACCGGCACGCCGGGTCCCGCCGGCCGTGGGTCGTGGTGAAGCTGGCGACCTCCCTCGACCATCGAATCGCCGACCAGTCCGGGCACTCCCGCTGGATCTCGGGCGAAGAGGCGCGCGACTGGGTCCACTGGCTCCGGGCGGGATTCGCGGCGATCGGCGTCGGCGGCCGGACCGCTCAGGTGGACGACCCGAGCCTGACCGTCCGCGGCGACACCGAGCCCCGCCGGGCGCCGACCCGGGTCGTGTTCCTCGGCCACCGCCGGCTGCCGCTGGAGGCGGCCTTGATCCGTACCGCCAGGGAGGTGCCCACCATCCTGGTGGCTCCGGAGTTCACCCCGGCGGACGCCGCCCAGTTCGGGGATCGGGGGGTGACCCTGATCCCGGCCGCTACGCTCGCCGAGGGATTGGGGGAAATCGGGACCCGAGGCATCGGGTCGATCGTGATCGAGGGTGGCGGGCGTCTGACTGGCGCCCTCCTGGCAGCCGGTCTGGTCGACCGTCTGGCCTGGATCGTGAGCCCGGTCTGGCTCGGGGAGCACGGGATCCCCGCCGTCCGCGGGTTCGAGGTCGGCTCGCTCCTCCAGGCGGAGCGCTGGGTGGTGGCCGAGCGGAAACCGTTAGGCCAGGACACCGCCTTGCTGTTCGACCGCCGCTGATGTTCACCGGTCTGGTTTCCGCGCGGGGACGGGTCGCGGCCGTCCGCGCCGACGGCGAGGGCGGCCGCGAGATCGACCTGGCGGCGCCGTATCGGGGCCTCGAGGTCGGTGAAAGCATCGCGGTCGACGGCGCGTGCCTGACGGTGGCTCGGAAGGTTCGAGGCGGCTTCCGGGTCCGAGTCGTCCGGACCACCCTCGACCGAACCCTGTTCGGCACGGTCCGGGTCGGCACCATGGTCAACCTCGAGCGGGCGGCCCGGGTGGGCGACCGGCTCGGGGGCCACCTGGTCCAGGGACATGTCGACGGGATTGCCCGGGTGGTCCGGACCGCCCGCCGGGGCGACGCCTGGCTGGTGGACCTGGCCGTCCCGGCCGCGGTGGCCCGGGTGTCGATCCCGCTGGGCTCGATTACCGTCGCGGGCGTGAGCCTCACGGTGAATGCGAGGCCCCGGCCCGGTATTATTCAGGTCTCCCTGATTCCTCACACCCTGGCGGTCACCACCCTGGGCACGTTGAGGGCCGGGAGCCGAGTCCACGTCGAGGGCGACGTGATCGGGAAGTACGTTCGGGAATTCGTTCGCGCCGCGAGGCGCTAGGGCGGGCTCGAGGCCCGCCCGGATCGAGATCATGGTGTTCGGAACCATCGAGCAGGCCATCGAGGACCTTCGCAACGGCCGCTGCGTCATCGTGGCGGACGACGAGGATCGAGAAAACGAAGGCGACTTGGTCTGCGCGGCCGAATTGGCCACCCCGGACCTCATCAACTTCATGACCATTCATGGGCG
>CADEGB010000267.1 GCA_902826755.1 uncultured Gemmatimonadota bacterium | reverse complement strand
CGCTTGGCGGAGCCGGAGTTGGTGAGCACGGTGACGGAGAGTTCGGCGCTCGGCACCCAGGTGTTGGCGGTGATGAAACCGTGGATCCCGCCGCCATGGGAAACGGCCTTCCGACCCGCGATCGAATCGATCTGGAGACCGAACCCATACTGGCGCGCCCCCCGCACGGCGGCGCCTTCGGGACTCGTCATCAAGCGGTACGATTCCGCCGAGACGACTTTGCCGGTGTGAAGCGCCCGATTCCAGCGGACGAGGTCACCCACGGTCGAGCAGATGGCGCCGGCCGCGAAGGGCTGGGACATGTCGAGGAACTTGGCGTTGACCCAGGTCCCGTCCTTGTTCTCATAGCCGTCGGCGCGGTTGGGGATCAGCGGTTCGGTCATGCAGTTGCGGGTGTTGGCCATGCCGAGGGGCTTGGCGAATCGCTCTACCAGATCGTCACCCCAGGATCGTCCCGTGGCCTTTTCGATGAGCATGCCGAGGAGGACGTACCCGGTGTTGTTATAGGACCAGCTGGTTCCGGGGGCGAAGTCGAGGGGCTTGGCGGCCGTGAGGGCGACGATGGTGTCAGGCACCATGGCCTCGCCCCAGCGAGCGGCCCAGACCGGGCCGAGACTGGTGTAGCTCGGGATCCCGGAGGTGTGGTTGAGGAGCTGGCGAACCGTGACCGGCTTCCAGGCCGCCGGCAGGCTCGGCAGATAGTCCCCGATCGGGCCATCGAGGGCGAGCTTGCCCTGCTCGATCAGCTGCATGACGGCGGCGGCGGCGAACTGCTTGGTCACCGAACCGATTCGATAGACCGACCGGGCGGTGGCGGGGGCCTCGTTTTCGATGTCCGCCATGCCGTAACCCTGGAGAATCAGGGTGTCCTTCCCGCGTACCATGGCCACGGCGACGCTGGGGGACCCGCGCTCAGCGACGAACGCCTTGGCGAGCGAGTCGGCGACGCGGCGGACGGCTGCTGGGGTCGGGAGGGTCTGGGCGGCGACCGAGGCAGTCGCGCCGAGGAGGAGGGCGGTCAGGATCCGAAACATGGGGGTCTCTTGTCGGGGAAAGGACGCCCCGGAGTATAAGCGGATCGGGCTCGAATCCCGTCGGGGGCCGGGAAGCGGCCCTGTACGGGATGGCGACGGTGTCTGACCCGTATCCCTCACGGGCCCTGCGACTAGTCGTCGAGGATCGTGGCGGCGGCCAGCGACACCCCGGTGAGATCGTCGACGGTCCCGATCTCGGCGCCTTCGGTCAACGCTCCGTGCCGGCGTCCGAGCCGACAGCTTCGGGAAAGAGGAGTGGCGTCAGGCGGGCCCGCTCCGCGTCGAAGGTATCCCGGAACAGGGGATCGACGGGCCGGGCAGGGTCGACGTCGAGGAGTCGCATGTCGACCGGCCGGTTGCCGACTCGGAGTTCATAGTGAAGGTGCGGTGCGGTGGCGAGGCCGGTGTCCCCCACGTAGCCGATGACCTGGCCGGCTCGGACGCGACGGCCGGCGGCGATCTCTGCGTGGACCTGGCTCAGGTGCCCGTACCGAGTCGTAACGCCCCGTCCATGATCGAGTTCGATGAAGGTGCCGAGGTCGTTGCCGGTACCGGCAAACTGGACGAATCCATCGGCGGCCGCGACCACGGGGGTCCCCGTCGGGGCGGGGTAGTCGACGCCGCGATGCGCGCGGACGGTCCCGAGGACGGGGTGGACCCGCTCGGAGGTGAACGTCGAACTGGTCCGCCCGCCCGAGGCCAAAGGGGCCCGCAGGAACGCTCGGCCCAGCGGCCGACCTCGATCGTCAAAGTAGGCAAACGGCGCGTCGGTCGAGGCGGAGAACCGGAAAGCCACGATCCGTCGGGTTCCCCCGAGATCGAGCCGCAGCGCGCGGATCCCCGCTACCCGCTGGAGGCCGTCACTGGACCGCTGGACGGCGGTGACCACCCGGAAGTGATGGCCGGGTTGGAGTGATCGCCTCACGTCGATTTGCCATGCCAGGACGGCGGCGAGCCGGGTGATCAACTCGAAGCGGGCTGACGGGGCGACCCGCGCCTCGGAGGCGGAGTCGAGCACCGGCATCCCGCCTTCGTCGAATTGGCCGGAGACCACGACCGTCTCACTGCTCCATCCCACGGCTTCGGTCCGCGACCGCCAATCCTGACCCTCGAGGCGGATCTCGACGGCGTGGTCGTCGTCGACGTGAAACCGGATCCCGGTCGGGATGGTGTCGCCCTCTTCGCTCCGAAACACGAACACGGTCCCGTCGGGAACCCGGTTCGGGTCGATGCCGGCCGCCACGATCTCCTCGATCAGCGGCGCCGCCGCCATTCCCTGCCTCCCGATGACATCGGCGACTGACTCGTCAGCTCGGAGGGAGTCGACGACGGTTCGGGCCGGCCGCACGATGGTCCTGGCGGGTTCGCCAGTCTCGTCGCGAAGCGCCAGATATCCCGCGCCCACCGCCGCCGCCACCACGAGCAGCAGGAACGGCAGGATGGTGCGTTTGGGTTCGGGGTTCCCGGTTGGTTCCGGGTCGTCCGGGTCCGCGTCGACCAGGAGCGGTTTTCTCGCGCTCATCCGACTCCGAAGTACGGTGAGCCGGACGAAGGAAAGGGCGTCCGGGCCACGGCAAGGTATCGGGGTCGAGGCGAGGCTACAAACCGATAACCCGGACGGGTGGATGTCCTACCAGGTTCGTTCGAACGACAGCCCGAACTGGTGGGCCGCGAACCGCTTCTCGGGATCATTCGAGCGGCGGGCCTCGTGCTGATACTCCAGGATCACGGCCAGCGACCGCCAGGGTCGGACCTCCCAGGCCGCCAGCCCCTGGTAGCGCCAGTCGCGGCGCGGCGTCGGGATCGAGGCGTCGTCGACCAAGCGGGTGTCGTACCGTTGGCGCCTGACCCGGCCACCGATGGTCACCCGTCCGATCGGCAGGCCGCCCTCGAGTTCCAACTCGACGGTGCGGCGGTCATAGTCGTAGCGGGACCCCGCGTCGTTGCGTTCGGCGCGCCATGCCGCGGTGGCCTCGAAGGCCGAGCCGATTTGCTGCGCCAGCGTCAGTTGCAGATAGCGATTCGCGCCGTTGCGGTCGACGTTGTCCGGGTAGCGTCGCAATCGGACGGCGACCGCGGCCTCCAGGGTCGTCTTCCGCCACGGCTGCCAGGCGAGCGATTGGCGACCGAGGTACTGATCGCCCAGATCGCGATCCTCGGAGGAGCCCTTGAGCGTGACCTCGGCCTCGGTTTCGAGGGTGACACGGCGGGTGGGGCGGAGCGCAAGCCTCGCGGCGCCGGCTTGACTCACCCGGTTCCATGCCGCCGGAATCGAATATCGGTGACCGGCCACCTCATAGCGAAGCGCGAGCACCGGCCGGCGGCGGCTGCTCTGGAAATCGATGCCCATGCCGAGCACGCCGCCCCAGGCCCCGTCCGGGGTTTCATCGTGCTCGAGGTTGGAGTCGAGGAGCATCGCGGTTCGGAGCCGGTAGCCGACCCACGGCCCCCCGGATTCCTGGGCAACGAGTGGCGGCGTGGCGAGGCAGGCGAGCACCAGGAGCGAACGGGTTCGCATCACGGGGCTCCAATCAGGCGCTGTTCGCACCGGTCGACGAGCGCCAGGGTGGTGTGGCCGCGCCCGGGAATGGTGGTGCTCAGCACGATGTGCCGGGCGAGGGTCAGGACCAGGAAGCCTTCGATCGCGCCGTCGTCCGTCCATCCGCCGGCACGCCGATATCCGTCAAGAAACGGGGTGCCGAGTCGACCCAGGTTGGAGCCGGTCCGGATGTCATGCTCGATGAGGTGGCCGACGAAGTTGCCGAGGTCGAGCGCGGGGTCGCCCATGGCGTGGAGGTCGAGGTCGAGCAGCACCACGTTGGTGCCCTCGATCAGGAACTGATCCGGATAGAAATCACGGTGGAGGAGCCGAAGCGGTCCGGCGGGAATGCCGTTGGAGCGACGGACGAGTGCGCCCTGAATCCGGTCCAGCCGGGGCCCGAGGGCGGGTTCGCGAGCAGCGAGCCCAGCGAGGTGACGAACGGTGCTGTCCAACTCGGCCGCGAGGAGGTGGCGCCGTTCGGTGACCGCGGCATGATGGAATCCTGCCAGCGCCGCGCCGACGGCCCGCGCCACCGTGGCGCCATCCGGGCCCGCCAGAGCGCCGAAGCCGGGCTGGCCCACGTGGCGCTCCTGCAGCCAACCCTGAAATTCCGGGATCACCCCAAGCGCGCGGGGCACGGTCCATCCGTGCTGGGCAGTCGGCGCAAGAGTGTCGTGCAACTCGATCGTGCGCCGGTCGAGTCCTCGAGCCCGGCCTTTGAGCAGGACCCCGTGTCGGATTCCGTCGCGGTCCACCACGGAGTACTCGATCAGCGCCCGGCGGCCGGGTTTGTGACGGGCCAACCGGGCCGACTCGAGACGGTATGGCGCGCTCGGGAGGGCGTCGGATCGGAGGCCCGCCGTCAGGGGTGCGGCGGCCGCGTCGAGGTCCAGGGCCGTCTCGATCCAGGGGAGGGCCGCATCCAGCGGCGCCGCGCTCACCGCCACGGGTGGGCCGGGGCAAGGCCAAGGATCGGTCCCATCGCGGCGATGCTGAGCTGCATCAGCGACTCGATCCCTCGGGTCCAATCGGGCTCGCGGTGGCGGAATGGGTCCTGAGCCAATCGCAAGCAGCCGACCGCCGTGAAGAGTTGGACGCGGGTCTCGAAGTCGGAGCCGCGGCGGCCATATCCCTCCCGGAAGGCTTCCCACATCCGTTCGGCCCGGCCGGAAGGGATCCGGCGGCGCAACACGTCGCGAAAGAGGTGCGCGCGAAAGGTGCCGAGGTCCTCCGCCTGGTCACCCCAGGCGGCCTGATCGCAGTCCAGGATCGCGGCGCGTCCACCCTCGATGAGAACCTGTTTCGAGTAGAAATCGCCGTGGATCGGTCCGCCCGCCTCGGCCAACTCTTCGAGGGCGCCCACCAGGGTGGCCGCGTGGGTTCGCCAGGTTTCGGCGTGTCCGGGGGCAAGCCGCGTCGCGGCTTCGCCGGCCTCGATCAGGGCCTCGGCGCCGTTGACGGGCCCAACCGGGAGCGCGCTCCGCTGGTCATGGAACTCGGCCAGGGCGGCCCCAACGATCGCGGCATCGCTTTCTCGCCACGCGGGCCGGGCTTGGAGGTCGGCCAGTAGATCGCCCGGCATCCACTCCTGCACGATCAGGCCCGATGCGGGGTGGGCGTGGATCAGAGGGGCCAGCCGCAGCGTGTCGCCGTCCCGGAAGGCGGTTGCTCCGCGCAGCGCCGCCGGGTAGCGGCCCGGCGCGTGGAGCTTGACTGAGTAGACGCCCGGCCCCGCCGTCAACCGTCCGACGAACCGGCGCTCGGGCTTGTAGCCGACTGTTTCGAGCCGACCCGAGGCGAGGCTCGCCGGCAGCAGCCGGGCTCGGAGGGCGGGGTCGGCGAGGGTCACGAGCTTCTTGAGCTTGGCGTCTCGGGGGAACGCTCGAACGACGAGGGGCCGCTCACCGATCCGGCAGCCGCCGGGACCGAAGCCGGTCGACGTGATCCGGTCGCGGGGCCGCACCCGGAGCTTGGCCGGGTCGGCGGCGGTCAGGGCGTGGAGTTCGAGGGGCGCGCCACCGAGCACCGCGGAATAGGCCACGAGGCAGCTGGTGCCAGGCTTGTACCGGAGGTACCTCGGCGTCAGCGACTCCAGGCCAAGCCGCGGAAAGGTGTCCGTCAGCGCGGCCGCGAAGGCCGTGGTGTCCAGCAGCGTGCCGAGTTCGGGGAGGGCGGACTCCCGCCGCACCAACTCGCGATCGTCAGGCGAGAGCATCGATCCCTTCCTGGATCCGCCCGCCGTCGAGCTGGACAATCCGATCCGCCCGCCCGGCAAGGGCTTCGTCGTGGGTGATGATGAGCGTGGTTCGGGTGCGAGCGAGCTCGACGATGGCGTCCGCCACCGCGCGTCGGTTCGACTCGTCGAGGCCACTGGTCGGTTCGTCGAGGATCAGGATCGGGGCCCGCTTGATGGCGGCCCGCGCGAGGGCAATTCGCTGGCGCTGGCCGCTCGACAACGTGCCCCCGCGTTCGCCGAGGACGGTGTCGTAGCCGTGGGGCAGGGCGGTGATGAAGTCGTGCGCGCGGGCCAAGCGGGCGGCGGCCACGATCTCGGCGTCCGTGGCTTCGGGATTCCCGTGACGGATGTTCTCCGCCACTGACACGCCGAACAACAGGCTGTCCTGCGGCACCACGGAGATCTGGCGCCGAAGAGAGGCAACCCGATACTCGCGGATGTCGCGACCATCCACCAACACGGCGCCGGCCGTCGGATCGTAAAGACGGAGGATGAGACCAGCCGCGGTGCTCTTGCCATGGCCGGACGGCCCCATCAGCGCGACGGAAGTCGAGGGTTCGATCAGCAGCGATGCGCCGTCGAGCACCGGGCGCGCCACATCGTACCCGAAGGAGACGTCGCGCAGCTCGAGGCGGCCCGCAAACGGCGGAGCGTCGACGGCATCGGGCCGGTCGACCACTTCGGGCACGGCGGCGAGGGTCTCCAGGATCCGCTCACCGGCGGCGCTGGCCTTGGCCATCCGGCCGAGGC
>CADEGB010000266.1 GCA_902826755.1 uncultured Gemmatimonadota bacterium | reverse complement strand
AGCAGGTCTACATCGCCAACGTCATCAAGTGCCGGCCGCCGGGCAACCGCAACCCCGAACCCGATGAGGTCGGCACCTGTGAGCCGTTCCTCTTCGAACAGCTCGGCATCATCCAGCCGCGCGTCGTCGTCGCGCTCGGCAAGTTCGCGGCGCAGTCGCTGCTGCGTACGACCGAACCCATCACCAAGCTGCGCGGGCGTGTGTTCGAGTGGCGCGGCGCCTCGCTCATCCCCACGTTCCACCCGGCGTACCTCCTCAGGAATCCCCCCGCGAAGCGCGAGGTGTGGGAGGACATGAAGAAGGTGCGCGAGCTGCTGCAGGCGTAGCAGTCCGTGAGCCGAATCGTGTCGGTGGCCGTGCCCGTGCCGGCGCTCGACGTGCTGACCTACCGCTGGCCGGACGGGGCGCCGGCCCCGGTTGTCGGCGCGCGCGCCGACGTGCCGCTCGGACCGCGGCGCCTCACCGGGATCGTCGTTGCCACCGACGTCACCCCGGACCCGGCGATGAAGCTGCGCGAGGTGCTCGCCGTACGCGACGACACCGCGTTCGTGCCGCCGGCGCTCGTGACACTCGCCACCTGGGTGGCCGACTACTACGTGGCCGGGCCCGGCGATGTCCTGACCTCCGCTCTGCCGCCGCGCGTGCTGACGGGCGACGCGAAGACCTTCAAGCGGCGCCGCGTGGCCCGTCTCACCGCGCTCGGCGCGGACGCCGCGGCGCGTCTCATCGGCGAAACGGCGGGCCCGCCGTCCGGTGAGCAGGCGGCGTCGTCGCGTCTCGGCGCGCGTCAGCGCGAGGCGCTGACGCTGCTGGCCGCGGCGCCAGACGGTCTGCCGGCGTCGGTGCTCGGGGAGCGCGGCGTGTCGTCGGCGACGCTGACGCGGCTCGCGGAGACCGGCCTCGTGGCCGTGCATCACGAGACGGTCAATCGCGATCCCTTCGCCGCGCACGCGCCGGCGCTCGTCGACACAGGGCCGCCGGTGCTCACGAGCGAGCAGCGCGCCGCGCTCGACATCCTCGAGCCGCTGGCCGATGCCGCGGCCTACCGCGTGGCACTACTCAAGGGCGTGACGGGCAGCGGCAAGACCGAGATCTATCTCGCGCTCGCCGACCGCGTGCGGCAGCAGGGGCGGCGGGCGTTGCTGCTCGTGCCCGAGATCGCGCTGACGCCGGCGCTCGCCGGCCGCGTCCGCGCGCGGTTCGGCGATCGCGTGGCGATCCAGCACAGCGGCCTCTCGGACGGCGAGCGGCACGATCAGTGGCACCGGGTGCGGACCGGCGACGTGGACGTCGTCGTCGGCACGCGTTCGGCGGTCTTCGCGCCGTTCGACAGCGTCGGCCTCATCGTGGTGGACGAGGAACACGACACCTCGTACAAGCAGGATGAGATGCCGCGTTACCACGGCCGCGACGTGGCCATCGTGCGTGGACGCCAGCAGGGCGCGCTCGTCGTGCTCGGCTCGGCGACCCCGTCGCTCGAGTCGTTCCACAACGCGCAGCGCGGCCGCTACACGCTCGTCTCGCTCGACCGTCGTGTCGCCGATCGCCCGATGGCCGATGTCCACGTCGTGAACATGCGCGACGAATGGGCCGCGGCCGGCGCGGATGTCACGCTCAGCCGCTTTCTCATCGACGGCATCGAACAGCGGCTCGCCGCCGGGGAACAGGCGCTGGTGCTGCTGAATCGCCGCGGCATCTCTTCGGCCGTGCTCTGCCGGCAGTGCGGCAGCACCATCGAGTGCCCGCACTGCAGCGTGTCGATGACCGTGCACGGCACCGGGCGGCGGTCAGGGCCCGGAGCAGCGCATCGGTCGCCCCGAGCCGGATCAGCCGCTCGCTAGCCACGTTGTCCAAGCCGGGGCCGAGGTAGCACGCCCCTCGGACAAAGAGGGTCTCCAAACCGGCCGGCGTCGTTCCCGGTTCCAGCAGGCGAATGACTTGCTCGAACCGGATGATCCCCGTCGGGCGCCCCGCACCGGGTTGGGCGACGCCCACGGAGTCCGCTGCAGCCGTTAGCAGGACCGCTACCTGGATGGCAGGCAGATACCCGTTGGGACGGTATCTCCCGCTCATGGCACCACCGGGCAGCGAAGATCGAGACCGAGGATCTCGCTCTGGCTCCGACAAACCGCGGCAACACGCGACCGCTCCGCCCGGACCGCGTCCGGGGTGAGCGGTGGGCCGAGCAGACGCAGGGCCCGGGCCCAGTCCTGCTCATTCACGGCCGCCTGCACGCGTTCGAGCAACGCGGTCCGGGCAGCGAGAATCTCGGCTGCCGAAGCCGGCGCGGCCGGGGTGACTGGTCCCGGGGCGGCTCCCCGTGCGGAGGTCGGAACACCCGGTGACTTGGCCGCCGTGGGCGGCAGCCGCGCGGAGTCGACCGAAGCCGGCTCGGCGGTGGTCTGCTGTCTGGTGGCCGCGTCGGTCGGGGTGGTCCATGCCTGGACCGTCGGGGTGCTCTGGTCCAGCGCCGCTGTCGCCGGGGTGGAGTCGGCCGCCATCACGGCCACCGGTGGCGGCGAGGCCGGTTCCGGTTGAGGGATGGCGTCGGCGGTTGCCGTGGGGCCCTGACCGACGTCCGGAAGCCGCGCGGCGCGCACCGCTGGACGAGCCGAAGCCAAGTACGCCGCCCCAGCCCCCATCAAGAGCACTAGTGCGACACCAGCTCCAATTCCGAGAAGGACCGGCCTGCGTTCCGGTCGAGTCGGAGGGACCGTGATGGACGTGCTGCGGTCCCGCCGCGGAGCCTGAACCGCGGGCTGGGTCCGAAACCCCGGCCCAAGCTCCGACCGGGCCGCCGCGGCAAGGTCGCGCGCCAGTTGCCCGCCGTCGATATAGCGCCGGCTCAACTCGCAAAGGCAGCGTCGCAGCGGATTGGCGAGGCCCCCGAGCGCCTGCACCGCGGACGGCGCGAAGAGCCCAGCAGGTGGGCCCGCCAAGACCGCCGCCGCGATCGAACCTGGGTTCGGGCCGTCATATGGACGCGCCCCCGTTACGAGATGCCAACCAATCGCCCCAATCGCCCAGACATCCGTGGCCGGGGACGGTCGCTCGCCCCGGAGCTGTTCCGGTGCCATGTACGCCGGCGTACCGTGCACCGCTCCCCGGGCACCAAGCTCACGCACCGACCGGGCAATGCCGAAGTCCAGCACCTTGACCCGCCCGTCGGGCAACAGCATCACGTTCCCAGGCTTGAGGTCCAGGTGAACGATGTCGCGGGCGTGGGCTGCGGCCACACCGAGCGCGATCTGCTCGAGCAGCCAGGCGACTTCGGGGACGGTGGGCCGCCAGCCGGCGGCCAACCGGTCACTCAAGCTCACACCCTCCGCCAGCTCCATGGCGATGAGGGCGGCCCCTTCCATTCGCTCGAAGGTGTAGATCGTAACCAAATTGGGATGCGAGACCGCGGCCGCCAGCTTGGCTTCCCGTTCCAGTTGGTCCAGGGCCGCCGAGATGCCCTGTTCTTCCGCCTGATCGGGGTGGATCACCTTCAGGGCAACCCGGCGGCCAAGGCGAAGGTCAGTTGCCTCGTACACGATGCCCATGCCACCCCGGCCAAGCTCGCGTTCCAACCGGAAATGGGAGAGGGTCGGCTCGGTCATCCTCCATCACCCCGCGCGGGTCCGACGGGCCGCGAGCAGGCCGACCAAGCTGAGGCCAGCGACGCCGAGCGAAACGATGACTCCCAGCATTGCGGGATTCGGTCGACCCGAAGGTGTCGGTGAGCTCGTCACCAGCACCCGGCCCGGCCGAAGGGCCTGAAACGGCATAACGGCCTCCAACGCGGCTGGGTCGACCCCGGCAATCGTGGGGCGGAGCCGAAGCTTCAGGGTCAGCTGCGTGCCGTCCGCGGCATCCGGAAGTGAGAGCGACACCTCGTCGAGAGCAGAATCCGCCGGCCCGACCATGAGCGCCCGCCGAACCGCCGCCTCAACATCGCCTCCGGCGTCGAGGGCACCGATCCGGGCGAGCGTCTCGGACCGGAGCGCTCCACCCGCTCCCCCAGCCACAATCAACTCGCTTCGGGGTCCACTCGTCGTCCGGCCAAGCCGGCCGAGGCCGGGAACCCGGGTAACCCGAGTACTGGGCGGGAGCACAACCAGAAATACAGCATCCTCGGAGACGGCAAGGCTCGCCGCCCGATCGATCACATCCCACCCACCGGGCAGAGTGGAGTCCGTCAAGCTCCGCCGCGCCGCCGCGAGAACCTGCCGCGGATGTCCCGCGCCGAACGTGGCCGGCCCTCCGACTCCTGGAACCACGACGATGAGCCGATCACCGGCAGCCGCTCGAGTCGTGACTTCGGCGCCAGCGCGGTTCAGGCGGGACCGCACCGTTCCCGGATCGCCAGATCCCGGAAGCGCGAGTATCACCAACCGCGGTGGTCCCAGTGTGGCCCGGACGTCCTCGACTCCGCCGGGCCCGAGATCCACTTCCGCGGCAAGGTCGGTGGCCGCAAGCCGGAACACCGCCAGTCCAGGCCCCGCGCCGAAACGAACCCAGGCCCGAACGGTCGGGAACGCCGTGACATCGAGCCGGCGGATGGCGAGCGAATCCGGTTCGGCGGCGGCGGGCGGGCCCGGCTGGGCAAGGCCGAGCCCGATCGCCGCAAACAGCAATCGCGTCACTCAGTCTCCTTCACCAGCTCGATCACGGTGGCACCCACCCGAATCCTGGACCCGGGCGCGAGCGGAGCGACCTGGACAGATTTCCCGTTCACGAGGGTGTCGTTGGTGCCGCCTTGGTGCTCGAGAGCGTACTCGCCTGTTTTGGGATGGCGACGGACGGCGCATTGGGAACGCGACACCGTTCGGTCTGACAGTTCCAGATGATTCGCGCGCCCACCGCCCCGTCCGATAAGAAACGGGCTCACGCCAACCTGAACGGATTTCCCCTGATCGGGCCCTTCGACGATGTCGAGTCGATGCCCCGAGTACTCGAACTTCACGGTGAGGTTGTCCGACGTCGGCGGTCGGCGCGGAGCCGCCGCCTCACTGTCGCCGCCTGGTTCCGGCGGCCACGGAATCCCCCCGCCAAACCCGCCGTTTCCTGGCGAGGCGGGCGGCGGCACCACCGGCCGACGAACCAGCGTGACAATCAGGGCCCCGATCAACACCAACGCCAGCAATCCGGAACCGACCATCAGATAGAGGAAGATTGGGTTGTTCACCCGGGCTCGATCAGTCTCTTGCACCAAGGCGAGGCGTGCGTTCTGCGGGTCCTGAACCACGACGCCGCTCACCCGGAAGACCTCGCCCGGGGCGGGCAGGTTCTTCGATTGCACCCGAATCCCGTTCCGGTCGCTGTCGTCGATCAGCAGGTAGACGCCGCGGGTCGTGCCGATCGGATCGGCCTGAACGCTGACAACCTGACCTTCCAAGGCCACGGGCCGGTTCCAAAACCGCTGGACGACCGCGTTGATGTCGCCGATTGCGGTGATCGGCAGTTGCGGGCCGCATGCGGCCAGGATGAGGGCGATGGTCGACGGCAAGCGCCAGGGGGACACCTCTGGTCGGCGTCGACTGTCGGCGGAACGGAGGAGTGGGGGTCTCATGGCAGTACACAGCCCTTTCTTTTCATCGAGTCAGCCAGTGCTTCGATTTTCCCCTCGATCTCGCCGAGTCGTTTCGATCGCAAGGTGCGGTCGACCTGACGCCGTGAACCGTCACCATCGGGAGACGAAGCCTCCTTCCGCGTCTTGGCGAGTTCTCGCTCCAGCGACTTCCGCCGTTCCCCTTCCTTGCTGCATTCAGGCAGGCGCAGCGGTGCCTGCCGCAGCGGCTGCGTCGGGGCGTTCGTTCCTTTCGGGCGGGACGACCCTATCACTCGAGGAGTGACCGAGTCTCGATCCAATGGCGGGACGACGCCGGCGCCGGCGGCTTCTCCCCCCCGGTCGGCCGCCTGGACCGTCGTGTCGACGGCCGTCCTTGGCGCCGGCCGACGGATGGCGGCAGATTCGGTACCTCGAGAAGCAGCGCTAAGAGGCGGCCGGCCGCCGGCCACTGGCACAGACGGATTCGCATTCGGAGTCCCCCCCGGTGCCAAGCCGCTACCCGAGGCGTTCACGGTGGCGAAGGGGTGGCCCGATTCGACGGCCCCGCTCGATCGGTATGCAAGGAATGCCGCGACCGTGGCGGTCAGCGTCGCTACGGAAGCCAGCGCTAACCCTATCACGAGCCGGGTCCGCCGAGCCGGGGGCGGAGCGCTCGCGACCGGCGCCGAGGACCCGAGGATGACCCCAACCGCGATGTTGTCGACCCCTCCGCGCTGGTTGGCAACCGCAATGAGTTCGGCCGCGATCAGGTCGGCACGACCACCGCGCGCGACGATAGAACCGATTTCGATTTCATCCAGGTGCTTGGTCAGCCCATCACTGCAGACCAGGACCGTGTCCCCTGGGCCAAGGGGGCCGGATAGAAACTCAGGATCGATGTCCCCGTGGCCAACCGCTTGAAGCAGGCTGCCGTTGTCATGCACCTGATCGGTCGTGAGCTGGCGGGCCCGCCCGCCCCGCACGAGGTAGGCGCGACTGTCGCCCACGTGGATGCCGAAGTACCGCCCTTCGGTCACGGCGACAAACGTGA
>CADEGB010000265.1 GCA_902826755.1 uncultured Gemmatimonadota bacterium | reverse complement strand
TCCAACTGCGGCTCTTCGGGATAGTCTCCCCTTGAAGTTCTAGGGGGGATCGGTATCTTCCCCTAGTACTTCACAGGGAAGCGCCATGGCGACTCAATCGGTGCCGGTGCTCAAGGGTACCGTCGATCTTCTGATTCTCCGGGCCCTCGCCGCCCAGCCGGCCCACGGGTACGGGGTCATGCGCTGGATCGAGGAGGCCACCGGCGCGGTCATCCAGGTCGACGAGGGCTCCCTCTATCCGGCCCTCTACCGGCTCGAGGATCGGGGCTGGGTCAGCTCCGACTGGGGTGTTTCCGAGAACAATCGCCGGGCCCGCTTCTACCGACTCACTCCCGCCGGCCGGGCCCAGCTCAAGGTGGAATCCCGCGAGTTCCTCCGCTTTGCCGAGGCCGTGTTCCAGGCCCTTCAGGCGCCCGCCGCCGGCTGACGGATGCCCGACGATCCGCGGTGGCAGCGCTACTGGCGCTATCTCTCCGCCCGATTTCGGGGGGAGGTCGATGACGAGCTGGATTTTCACGTCGAAATGCGCGCTCGCGAACTCGAACGGCAGGGTCGGTTGCCCGACGACGCCCGACGCGAAGCACAGCAACGATTCGGCGATCGGCGCCGGATCCGGGCCACCCTCCACCGGATCGAAGAAAAACGAGGACGACGGATGACGATGGCCTTTCGGATCCAGGAGATGTCGCAGGACCTCCGGTACAGCATCCGGGGCCTCATCAAGCGGCCGGGGTACACGGCCATGACCGTGAGTTCGCTCGGACTCGGGATTGCCGCCGCCACTGTGGTGCTGAGCCTGATCGACGCCTTTTTGCTGCGGCCGTTGCCGGTTCGTCATGCCGACCGGCTGGTGGTGGTTGGGGCGTCAAGCCGGGCGGTCGGGGTTGCGAGCGCGATTCTCAGCCTTCCGACGGTGACGGACCTGGCGGCTCGGACCGACCTGTTCGAGGAAGCGGCCGGCGTCACGATCCAGGCGGGAGCGGTCCGGGTCGCGGGAGCCGAAGGCGGGGAGCGGACGATCCTCCTCGCGACGACCGGGAGTTACTTCTCGGTCCTCGGCCTCTCGGCCGCGCGGGGGCGGATCTATACCCCCGCGGACGATCGGGATCGGGCGCGGGTGGTGGTCCTCACGGACCGCGCCTGGCGCGCCCAGTTTGGCGCCGACCCGGCCATCATCGGCAAGGTGATCTACGTCAACACGCTCCCCTTCGAGGTCATCGGGGTGACGCCTCCGGCGTTTCGTGGCACCGAGTACCTCTTCGACGTGAGCGGGTTCATCCCGGCAGGGACGTTGCCCGCGATGGAGAACACGACCCCGGAACTCGCGGAACGGCGTGATGCCGGTCGTTTCAGTCTGATCGCCCGGCGCGCGCCGGATCGGTCGATCGGAGAGATCCGGGCTGGCTTGGCGTCGCTGGCCAGCCGGCTCGAGTCAGACTATCCCGAACTTGGCGACGGGTACTGGTTGATGGCGTTTTCGGAGTCGCGGGCCCGGCCCGCGCTGGCGGCCGCGGGCGGTGTCGTGATGGCGGCCGTCGTGTTTGCCGTGCTCGCGCTGGCAGTGCTGATCACGGCGGCGGTCAACGCCACCAATCTGATCCTGTCGCGCGCCTCGACTCGGCAGCAGGAACTCGCGGTCCGCCAGGCGCTCGGCGCCTCGCGCGGGCGGTTGGTCCGGCAGATGCTCGTCGAGACGCTGCTGCTCGCGTTTCTCGCGCTCGCGGCGGGCTGGGGCCTCGCGTCGCTGGCGGTCGGTGGGCTTCGCTCGATCCCGCTCGCCTTCGGCGGCATGGCGATGACGTGGGGTCTTCACCTCGACATTCGGGTATTCCTGATGGCCGTGGCGGTCACCCTCTGCACCGGCGTCATCGCGGGGATCGGTCCCGCCCTGTCCGCGTCCGGGCTCGCGTTGCAGGCGCGGCTTCGGGACGGGGGCCGGGCCGGCACCAGCCGAGGTGGGCGCCGGATCCGCAGCGGGTTGGTCGTGGTGCAAGTGGCCGCGTCGGTGGTGGTGCTGGTGAGCGCGGGGCTGTTCATCGTCAGCGCCAGGCAGGCGGAGAAGGTGGACCTCGGCATCAAGTCCGATCATCTCCTTTCTCTCGGTCTCGACGCCACGCTGGCCCGATACGACCGGGCCGCCGCGACCGCAGCGATGGTCCGGATCGAGCGGGCGGTCGCGGCGGTCCCGGGTGTCCGGGCGGTGACGTGGTCCACCGCCGTCCCGATCAAGAAGGGCGCCAGCGACCTTCTCGAGGTCGACTCCGAGGTCGCGAGTCAGACGAGCAAGACGGGCACGGTCACGCTCTTTGCCGGCGGGGTCGGCCCGTCCTACTTCGAGACGATGGGCATCCCGATCCTCGAGGGCCGCGCCTTCACCGAGGCCGACGATTCGACCAGGAGCGGCGTCGTGATCCTCAACCAACTGGCCGCGGAGAAGCTCTTTCCTGGCCAACCGGCGGTCGGTCGAACGGTGCGGGTGAGCAAAGGCGCCAAGCCCCTCGAGGTGGTCGGTGTCGTCAAGAACGGTCTCTACATGATCATCGCGGAGGCCCCCCGGGCCTACGCCTATGTGCCGATGGCGCAGCAATACCAGCCATGGGTGTATCTGACCGTGCGGACGGCCACCGACCCGGACGGCATGATCCCGGCCGTCCGGAGCGCCATCGCAACCGCCGACCGCGATCTGGTGCCGTTCGACGTGCAGTCGGTTGGTCAGATGCTCGAAACCAGTCCGAACGGGATGCTCATCTTCCGGGTGGTGGCCGGGTTCGCGTCGGCTATCGGCATGGTGGCGGTGGTGCTCACCCTGGTGGGCCTTTACGGCGTCATTTCGTACTCGGTGACGCAGCGGACTCAGGAAATCGGGCTCCGGATGGCGCTCGGCGCCAGTCGCGAGACCGTGATTCGTTCCATCGTCGGGGACGGGGCCCGGTTGGCGGGTATCGGCATCGCGCTCGGCCTGGTCGGGGCCATCCTGCTCACGAAGGTGCTCGCCAGCCTCCTGGTCGGCGCGCGGTCCTTCGATGCCGTCATCTTAGGCGGGGTCGCGATCGGTCTTGGGATGGCCGCCCTGGCCTCCGCCTACCTTCCCGCGCGGCGCGCCGCGCGGATCGATCCGGTGTCGGCCATTCGGAGTTCGTAGCCGTCGCCCCCAGAGGCCGCTAGACGGCGCTGCCAGGGGTCGTATCTTGGAGCGACACTCCGCTGGCACGCCGGCGGCCCCCCACTCCTGGATACTCATGTCGCCTCGCTTTCTGTCGCTCGCCGGCAGCCTGCTCGTGTTGGTTTGGGCGCCGGTCCCAGCGCCGGCGCAGAATCAGCCCGCCAAGTGGTCCGTCGAAGCGGTTCACGGCCCGGCCCGGCCGATCGCCTTCGCGACCGATGAAGGCACCTGGATGTCGGTGGATGTCTCCCCGGACGGGCGTACGATCGTCTTCGATCTCCTCGGCGACCTCTACACGCTCCCGATCGAAGGCGGCAAGGGCACTCGGCTCACCGGGGGAACCCGGTGGGACGCCACGCCCCGCTTTTCCCCCGACGGACGCCAGATTCTCTTCGCGTCGGACCCCTCCGGCTCCGACCAACTCTGGACGATGCCAGCCGGCGGCGGCCCGCCGACCCAGATCACCCGAGACGGCGAGTACCAGTATCTCCAACCGTCCTGGGATCCGACGGGGAGTTACGTGTTCGCGCTCCGGCAAATCCGGCCCTTCGCGCCGGCCACGTTCGTCATGCTGCACGTGGGCGGCGGTCAAGGCACCGTCGTGGCGGACACCGGGGCCATGAGCCTGGTCGCTTCGGCCGACGGCCGCTGGCTCTATCACATCGCCCCGTCGGGCAACGGGATCGTTCGGATCGACCGACGAACAGGTCGACGCCTCACCATCGTCTCAGGCTACGAACAACTCCGCCGTCCGGTCGTCAGCCCGGACGGTCGGCACCTGGCTTTCGCCGCCACGATTGACGCCAAGCCGCGGCTCATGGTTCGCGACCTCGAGAGCGGGGTGGACCGGTTGCTGTTCACCGGTCTGTCGTACGTGCCGACGTGGGGGTCGGACGATCTCGATGGCCTCCCGGGCTACGCCTTCACCCCCGACGGCGCCTCGATCGTGTTCACGGCCGACGGCAAGATCCGGCGGGTCGCGGTGGCCACCGGTGCGACGACGATCATCCCCTTCACGGCCGATGTGGACCTGACGGTGAGCGAACGGATCGCGGCCAAGCACCGGCTGGCCGACGGCCCGTTCAGCCCGCGGGTGCTCCACTGGGTTCAACGCCTCGACGCCGACCATTTCGTCCTCCATGCGGCCGGCCGACTCTACCGGTACGAGGTCTCCAGTGGGCGGGCCGCGCCGTTCGCGCGGGGGAGCGGTCTGCAATTCGCGCCGGCGGTCTCCCCGGACGGCCGAGCGGTGGCCTACGTCGAATGGGCCGACGAGTCCGGCGGGCGTTTGATGATCGCCCCGGCTGCCGGCGGCGCGCCCCGCGCGCTCGGCGCCCGGGCCGGTCGCTACCAGGGCATCTCCTGGTCGCCGGACGGGACGAAACTGGTGGTGGCGGAGCAGCGCCTCGATCCGGACGCGATCTCCGAACAGAACACGGTGATCCACTGGATCGACGCGTCGGGTGGTGACGGACTCCACGTCGTCACCACGCTCCCACCGCGGGGAGGATGGCGGAAGCCGTCCCAGCGTCCAACGTTCGACGCGGCCGGGTCCCGGATCTCCGTCGTCGAGCCGGACCCGGCGGGCGCCTTGCTTTGCTCGTATGAATTGTCCGGCGCGGGCCGGGTCTGTCCCGCCCGGTTCAAGAATGCCGACGAAATCGTTCCCTCGCCCGACGGTCGGTGGGTGGCCTTCGCCGAACGACAGAACGCGTATGTGGCGGCCCTGCCGCCGTTAGGCAGCGCCACGGTCGACATCCGGACCGAGGGCAGCGCCTTTCCCGTCTGGTTGCTGGGCCCTCAGGGGGACTTCTTCTATTGGCGCGATGGTGGCCGCTCCCTGCTCTGGAGTTGGGCGCGAACCGCGTACGAAACGGACGTGGCGACCGCGGCCTCCGGATCGCCGGCCGCCCCTCGGAGGACGACGATCGCGTTCGAGCTTCCCCGGGCGGAGGCAAAAGGGCGGTTGCTGCTCCGCAATGCCCGCATCGTCACGATGAAGGGCGATCTGGTCCTCGACCGAGGCGACCTCCTGGTGACCGACGGGCGGATCGCGGGCGTGGGGCGGGCCGGGAGCATCAAGGCTCCGACCGGAGCCACCACGATGGACCTGACCGGCAAGACCGTGGTTCCGGGCTTCATCGACCTCCACGCCCATTACGTCCTCGACGGGCCGCAAATGCAGGGCGACCTTCACCAACAACAGGACGCTCACCTCCTCGCCAACCTCGCCTACGGCGTCACCACCTGGCGGGACCCGTCGATCGGTAGCCGGACGCTCTTTGCGCTTGCCGAGATGGTGGAGGCAGGCACGACGGTCGGCCCCCGGCTCCACGGCACCGGCGACATCTTCATCACCTACGACCCGATCTGCTGCGGGCTCCCGACCGACCCGGAGGATGCCAGGCGCCTCGTCCGCAACCAGAAAGACCTGGGCGCCACCTCGATCAAGGAGCACACCGTCCCCCGTCGCGACCACGTCCAGTGGATCATCGAAGCGAGCCGGGCGGAGAGCCTTCAGGTGGTCGAAGACCCCGCTCGAGGGCCTCGCCGCGAGTTACGGCCGCTGATGGACGGAGCCACCAGCCTCGAGCACGCCTATTCGGGCTATCCGATGAAGAACGATGTCATCCAATTGTTGGCGCGGACCGGCGCCACCTACGTCCCGACACTGGTGGTGTCGGTCTTCGAGTCCTACTTCGCCACGATGATGAATCCGCACGACGACGCGAAGCTCCGGCGCTTTGTTCCCCACGCCCGCCTCGACCAGGAAATGCATGCCCACAACCAGTGGCTGATGCCCCACCAAGTGCCGACTTGGTCGGCCCTCGGCCTGGCCGACATCGTGAAAGCCGGCGGCAAGATCGGGATGGGTTCGCACGGCCAACTCCAGGGCCTCGGTGCTCACTGGGAACTCTGGGCCATGGCCAGCGCCGGGCTCTCGCCGATCGAGGCGCTCAGGTCCGCCACGATCACCGCGGCCGAGACGATGGGAATGCAGGACGATCTCGGCTCCCTCGAGACCGGAAAGCTCGCGGATTTGATTGTTCTCGACCGGAATCCCCTCGCCGACATCAAGAACACCAACTCCATTCGCTACGTCATGAAGGCGGGTACCCTCTGGAACGGCGACACGATGGACGAAGTGTGGCCCGCCAAGAGGACCCGCCCCCGGCCCAATTGGGATCGGGAGAACTAACCGAAGGGCCGCCACGAATGTCCCGCGCACCGGTCGGGTGGGTGCCATGATCGGGCTTCCGCCCAAGCGGCTGATCGCCGTCGACGGGGAAGCCGTCGAGTACGTGCGGGGCGGCACGGGGTCGCCGGCGATCGTCCTGATCAACGGGTCCGGCGGCCCAATCGAGGGATGGCACCGGGTGTTTGCCGGCCTCGAGCCGCTTGGCACCGTGGTGGGCTACAACCGGGCCGGCGTCG
>CADEGB010000264.1 GCA_902826755.1 uncultured Gemmatimonadota bacterium | reverse complement strand
ACCAAGACGGCCACGGGGCTCTACTGGCGCGATCTGACGGTCGGAACGGGCGCCACGGTCACGGTCGGGGTCCAGGCGTCGGTGCGCTACACGGGCTGGCTAGCCGACGGCACCCAGTTCGACTCCAACGTTGGAGCGGCCTCGCCGTTTCGGTTCACGGTCGGTGGCGGCGGTACCATCGCCGGGTTCGATGAAGGGGTCCGCGGCATGCGGATCGGTGGGCAGCGGCAGATCATCATCCCGCCTGCGCTGGGCTACGGCGCCAGCGGCCAAGGCGCGATCCCGGGCAACGCCATTCTGGTGTTTCGAATCGAGTTGGTGGCGATCCAGTAAGCCGCTACTCACCGACCGGCCGATCGGCTCCCGCCGAGGCCGCCGCGGCCCGGCTCACCGAGTCGCCGAAAATCTTCTCGCCGTCGAACCGACCGTTCTCGATGAACACCTCCGAGATGAACCGGCCGGCCGTCGGACTTCCCGCCACGAACAGACCGGACACGTTGGTCTCGAGGGTGGCGGGATCATGGCTCGGTCGCCCGGTGGCCGGGTCGATCTCGACGCCGAGTCGGCGGAATAATTCGTAGTCGGGATGGTATCCCGTCAGCAGGAAGACCCGGTCCGCCGGCAGCGCGGCCGCCCCCGCCGGGCTCTCGACCCGGACCGATCCCGGCTCGATGGCCCGCACCACCGTCTCCCAGCGCACCGCGATCTCCCCTGCCTTGACCCGGTTTTCGAAATCGGGGCGAAGCCAGTATTTGACGCTCGGCTTGAGCCCCTCGCGACGATGAACGACCGTGACCCGGGCCCCGGCTCGGTACGCCGCCAAGGCCAGTTCGATGGCCGAGTTCTTGGCCCCGACGATGACGACGTCGAGTCCAGCGAGTCGATGCGCCTCCTCGGGATAATGGGAGACGTGAGCCAGGTCCTCACCCGGAACGTCGAGTCGATTGGGGTGACCGAAATACCCGGTGGCGAGAACGACCCGGCCCGCCCGGATCGCGACCCGGTCGCCCCGAAGGACTCGACCCACCTCGACCGTCAAGCCGTCGGCCTCCCGCCGGCCGGTCTCGAGCCGATGGTAGGGCCGGACGCGGAGACGCTCCACCCGCGCCACCCCGCGGTAGTACATCAGGGCTTCTTCGCGGGTAGCCTTGGCGCCGGAACAGACCAGCGGATGGTCGCCGATTTCGAGGCGATCGGGCGTGGTGAAGAAGGTCATTCCGACCGGATAGCGGACGATCGACTCCGCGATGGCCCCGGCGTCGATGAGCAACGGATCGATCCCGCGGCGGCGGGCGGAAATGGCGCAGGCCAGCCCGATCGGGCCGGCCCCCACGATGAGAACGGCTTCGGCGTTCGACATGCCGAAACCTAGCAGGAGCGGGCCGAGGCCCGCCCCGGTCAGACGAATTCGAGGTTGCGGACGAAGTCGGCGGGACTCGTCGCGGCCGAGCGGGCCACCTCGAGGGAGATCAGTTCCTTGCGATACAGATCGGTCAGGTGCTGATCGAAGGTCTGCATCCCGTATTGGGTCCGACCCTCGACGATGTGGTCCTTGATCTGGGGCATCATGCCAGGGTCCATGATGCACTCCTCGATCGTGGCCGTGTGTCGCATGATCTCGACCGCCACGACCCGACCACTGCCGTCGGCGCGCGGCAACAGCCGCTGGGAGACCACGGCCTTGAGGTTCTCGGCCAGCCGAATCCGGATCGACTGCTGCTCCTCGGCTTCGAACACGCTGACGAGCCGGGAGATGGTCTTGATGGCGTCGGTGGTGTGGACCGTGCTGAAGACGAGGTGGCCGGTCTCGGCGGCCTTGAGGGCAATGTCGATCGTCTCCTTGTCCCGCATCTCGCCCACCATGATGACGTCGGGATCCTGCCGGAGGGCGGCCCGGAGCGCCGCGGCAAAGCTGCCGGTATCGCCGCCCAGTTCTCGCTGGATGATGACGCACTGGCCATCGCGGTGAAGAAACTCGATCGGGTCCTCGATCGTGACGATCTTGGCCGACTTGTTGACGTTCAGATGGGCCAGCATCGCGGCCAGCGTCGACGACTTGCCACTGCCGGTTACCCCGGCCACCAGGACCAGCCCCCGCTCCTCCATCGTGATCTCTTCGAGGACCTCGGGCAGCCCCAGCTGCTCGAAGCTCGGCGCGCTCATCGGGATGTGCCGGAGAACCGCGGCGAGGGAACCCCGCTGGCTGCAGACGTTCACCCGAAACCGCCCGACGCCGGCAACCGAGTAGGAGCAGTCCGCCTCGCGCAGGTCCTGAAGCACCCCCTCGACCGACTCCGGAGTGGCCCGCTTGGCCCCCACCAGGACCTCCCGGGCAATCAGCCAGGTATCCGCCGGGTCGAGCGGCGGAACACCCGTAACCGACACGATCTTGCCCCGCAGTCGGAGCCGGAACGGCCCCCCGGCGGAGACGTGGACGTCCGAGGCATCGACCTCGACGGCCTTCTTCAAGACAGCGTGGAATCGTTCGATCACCGACATGCGCGGTACACTCCGGAAACCGGGATTGGGCGACTGGGAGCGGGGGGGCGACGGCCCGCCCCGACTCGACGGGGCCCGTTAAGGCAAATCCCGGGCCCACGCGCTTCGGTTTCGAAGGACCGGTCGCGCCAGCCCTCGCGACCACCGAGTACCGTAACCCATTTACTCACAAAGCCTTACAACACGCCATTCCAGTTCCCTTCCGACCCAGGAGGGGAGACCGAACCGCTGGCCAACGGGGGCCGCGATTCGAGCGTATCTTTGAAGTTCGCCGGCCGCCCGCCTTCCGGCGTCTCGCCATGCTCACCGTCGGTCCTCAAGGAGTTGGTCATGCCCGTGGCGCCAACGCCCCTCCGTCTGGCCCTCTGGGCCGCGGTCTCCACGGCCCTCGTCGGGGCCCTCCCCAGCCCGGCGCACAGCCAGGCCATCGATCAGGAATACACCCGGAAGATCAAGGAGTACCTCCGCGATCCCCGGATCTCGACCGAACTCGTCGACCATCTGCCCGCCTCCGCCACGGTGCCGACCCCGCTCAAGTTCCTGGGCCGGATCGTCGGGACCCCGGGAGAGCTGACCTACGCCAAGGACATCCATCGATACCTCGAAGCCGTGGACCGGGCCTCCGATCGGGTCCTGTACTGGACGATCGGAAAGACCGAAGAAGGCCGCGACATGGTGGCCGTCGCGATCGCCGACCCCGGCACCATCAAACAGCTCGAACGCTACCGCGGGATGCTGGCCTCCCTCACCGATCCCCGAAAAACCTCGGAGGCCGAGGCGCGACGGCTGATCGGAACCGCCAAGCCGATCTATTGGATCACCAGCGGGATGCACTCGCCTGAAAACGGCGGGCCTGAGATGCTGATGGAGCTGACGTACCGGCTGGCGGTGGCGGAGACGCCCTTCATCCAGGCCATTCGCGCCAACGTCATCACCATCATCACCCCGGTCATCGAAGTCGACGGCCGAGAGAAGCAGGTCGATACCTACTACTTCAACAAGAAGCTCCCCGCGGGCGCCCAGCGACTCCCGCTGATGTACTGGGGCAAATACGTCGCGCACGACAACAATCGGGACGGCATGGGCCAGTTCCTGGCGCTGACCCGCAACGTCAATCGGTTTTTCCTCCGATGGACGCCCACCATCATGCACGATCTCCACGAGGCGCAGACCTACCTGTACGCCTCGACCGGCACGGGACCGTACAACGAGTCGCTCGATCCAATCACCATCGACGAGTGGTGGCTCCTGGCCAAGACCGAAGTGATGGAGATGACCAAACGGGGCGTACCCGGTGTCTGGACCTATGGGTTCTACGACGGCTGGGTCCCCAATTACATGTTCTTCATTGCCCACAGCCACAACGCCATCGGACGGTTCTACGAGGTCCAGAGCTACGGACCGGACACGACCACCGTGCGGCCGGGCGCCACCGTCACCAGCCGCGAGTGGTTCCGGCCCAATCCGCCGCTTCCGTCGATTGCGTGGGGACCCCGGAACAACACCAACATTCAGCAGTCGGCGCTGCTCATTGCGCTCAACCACGTCGCCAAGAACCGCGAGCTCTACCTCGAGAACTACTGGCTCAAGAACAAGCGGGCGGTGGCGCGGGGCAAGGACGGACCGACCTATGGCTGGGTCGTCCCGGCCGGGCAGCGCCGCAAGGCGGACGCCGCCGACGCGATCAACGAGCTTCGCCGCCAAGGGGTCGAGGTCCACGCCGCCACCGCCCCCTTTACCGCCGGCAAGCTGGCGGTCCAGGCCGGTGACTGGATCATCCGCGGGGATCAGCCCTACCGGACCCTGGCCGACATGTACTTCGCGGTTCAGAACTACGCGCCGGGCAACCCCCGACCGTACGACGACACGGGGTGGACGTTCCCCCTGATGCGGAATGTCCGGATCGTACCGCTGACCGACGCGACGGTCCTGACCCAGCCGATGGCGCCACTCACCACCGACGCGCGAGCGGCCGGCGGCATCGTCGGCGATGGCGCGGTGCTGGTCGTCGACCATACCAGCGACAACAACCTGATGGCGTTCCGCTATCGGCACCGGGATGTGGCGATGGCCGCCGCCGAAGAGGACTTCAAGGCCGGCGGGCGGGACTTTCGGGCCGGAGCCTTCATCATCACCAACGCGGATCGCGCCCGCGTCAAAGCCACCCTCGAGGAACTCGGCCTGACGGCGCACGCGGTATCCGCGGCGCCGACGGTCAAGACCCACGATCTCGATCTGCCTCGGATCGGCTACGTCCACGCCTGGCAGCGGACCCAGGACGAGGGGTGGGTCCGGGCGGCGCTGGACACCTACGGCGTGCCGTATGCCTATTTCGCCGACCAGAAACTGAAGGAAGGCAACCTCCGCTCGAAGTACGACGTCATCATCTTCCCCCACGTCGGCGGGACGGCCACCGCCCAGATCAACGGCATCGCCAGGACCGGCGAGCGGCCGCTGCCGTATCGGAAAACCGCGGACACGCCGAACCTCGGCGCGCTCGACGAAAGCGACGACATCCGGGGCGGGATGGGCCTCGAGGGGCTGGTCGAGCTGGCCCGGTTCGTCCAGGAGGGCGGTACCCTGATCGTCGAGGGATCCACCGCCACCATTTTTCCCGAGTACGGACTTACCACCGGGGTGACGGTCGAGGAACCGGCGCAACTGTTCGCCCGCGGCTCGGTGATGCGGGGCGTGGTGAGCGATCGAAAGAGCCCGCTCGCGTACGGGTTCGACGCCCAGGTACCGGTCTACTTCAACCAGGCGCCGGTACTCGCCGCCGGCGGCGGGATTCCCTCCGAATTCGCGGCGTTCTTCGGGGGAGCGCAGGGCGGGCCGAGTCAGAACACCACGCCAATGGCCACCCGACTGCAGCTGTCGGCTTGGGAAGTGGACAGCGCCGCTCCGCGGACCCCGCGAGAGGGCGCGGAAGCCGAGGCACAGATGGCCGAATTCCGGCGAGTGGCGCGGGCGTTCGGGCTGGGCACCGAGTCCGCCCAGCCCCGGGTGGTGATGCGGTTCCCCGCCAATCCGGCCGACATGCTCCTCTCGGGCACGTTGGCCGGCGGGCAGGCGCTCGCCAACCGGGCGCAGGTGATCGATGCGCCGGTGGGGAAAGGCCACGTGGTGATGTTCGGGATCCGCCCGTTCTGGCGCTGGCAGACCCAGGGCACCTTCTTCCTGGGCTTCAACGCCATCCTCAACTGGAACGATCTCGAGGCCGGCAAGCCGGGCCGTGGCGACCGAGGGGCCACCGACGATCGTTAGGTGGTCCGCCGTCGGGCTGGTCGCCTTGCTGGGGGCCGGGTCGGTCGGCTGCGGAGCCGGTCGGCTGGTGCTCGATCCGCCCCCGCGGGGCGCCCAGGCTCGTTCCCTGGTCGGCGATACGCTCTGGTCGGTCAGCCTGCCGCCGGAGCTGGCCCGGGACCGGGTCGGCCGGCTGATCGAGGCCCAGCGCCGCAGTCACGCCAACCCCGACGATGAGGCCACCCTCGTCCTCCACGGTCGTCGCCTGGCGGAACTCGGCCGCCTCCGGGAGGCGGTGGCGGTGTACACGGCGGGCCTCGATCGGAATCCACTCGATCCCCGGCTCCGCCGTCGCCGCGCGGAACTGCTCCTGACCCTCCGCGAGCCGGACGCCGCGCTCGCCGATCTCGATCGCGCCGTGGCTCGGGCCCGGGTCAGCCCTGACCGTCGGGAGTACCTGGAGGACGACGAAGGCCAACTGGTGGCCGGCTCCACCCTGCACGCCAGTCACTGGCTGCGCGGCGTCGTCCACTACGTCCGGGGCGACTTCGGGCGCGCGCTGATCGACCTGACGGAGGCGGCCACCACCGCAACCCACGCCGACGAACTGGTGGCCACCGAATACTGGATCTACCTGAGTCTCCTCCGCGTGGGCCGCTTGGCCGAGGCCCGCTCGGTCCTGGCCACCCTTCCGGGAGAAACACTGGTCGGGTCGCGAAAGGCCGAGTGGCGTATCCTCCGCACCTTGGGTGGGGGCCGATCGCTGGACTCGCTCCGACGCGACCTGGTCGGCGCCAGCGACCGCGCCGCCGAAACCGTTTATCTGTACGCCTTGGCCGTGACGATGCTGACGGGAAATCGAACGCAGGA
>CADEGB010000263.1 GCA_902826755.1 uncultured Gemmatimonadota bacterium | reverse complement strand
CCGGGGGCGCGCGGGGCGACCGCGTTGTCATCCGCCAGCGGGAGGTAGCCGAGGACCACCCGCCAGAACCCGACGTCGATGGCATCCTGCTTGGCCGCGATCGCGAGTTGCACCTCATGCACCGCCGCCCGGTCGGCCACGGCGCCCTGAGCGCGTGCCGCGCCCGACACGGCCCGGGCGAGGTCGACGTGCCGTGGTTCGAGTTGCCAGAGGTCGCGCGTCAACCGAACGGTCAGGGCGCCATCCGCCACCGTCATCAGCGCCCCGGACCCCTCGAGGCCAGGGATCTGCGAAATGGCGTCCGCCAGGCGGATCGCCTCGCGCCACGCTCCGACCCGGAAAACCGCCGTCGCGCCGCCGTGGAGGACGACCCAGTCGCCGCCGGATGCGGAAGCGAGAAAGTCACGCCAGCCCTGATCGCTCATGTCGGAACTCCTCGCCCCGCGTCCGTCGTTGATCCGATGGCCATTGGCAGGCCGCGCCTATTTACCGTAGAGCGTCCGGAGCCCCCGAACCACCGAGGTTCCGAGCACGTCGGTATGCCCCATACCGGGGTGATACTCGACGGTCACGTTGAGCCCGGGGTACTTCCGGCTGGCGAGTACCCCGGCCAGGTGCGACATCCCGCTGACGATCTCGCCGATGCCCTCGAGTTGTGGATCGGAGGCCTCGAGCACCCCGGCGCCGAGGTAGATCCCCACCGGAAGGTCCTGGTGCTTGGCCGCATAGCTCGCTTCCTGGCGGAAGATCTCGCCCCGGCCATAGGCCATCGCGGGGCTCGAGATGAGGTACTTCTTGAACGGTGAGTTCGGTTGGAAGATCGCCCAGGAGGCAAAGAAGCCGCCCGCCGACAAGCCGAGGAGGCCGAGCTCCGTGGTGTCGATCGGGAACTTGGCCGCGAGCTGCGGGATCATCTCGGTGGTGATCGCGGTGAGGAACTTCGCCGCGCCGCCGGTGCACCGCTCGGCGTCCGTCTTGAGGGTCCGACAGAAGTTCTCGACCAGTTGGCCGAACGTGTCCTTCCGGTCCCACCCCGGAGGCGAAAACTCGTAGATCCGGCGTTTGGTGTGCTCTCCCTCGCCTTCATCCAGCGCGGTGCCGACGCTGATGACGAAGAGGGGCGCGATCACTCCGGCCAGACTCCCAGCGGCCGCGTGGACGCTCGGAAAGACGAAATCGCCGTCGGTCACGATCATGGCTGGGTACTTCTTGCCGTCTCCAGACTGGTAGCCCGTCGGCATGCCGACGTTGAGGGAGAACCGCACTCCCATGGACGGGGACTGGAACGTGAACGACTGCACGCCGCCGGTCGGGACGGGCCGGGTCTGGAGCGTTTGCCCATCCAGGGGGGCCACGGCGGCCAGGAGAATGGTCGTCGCGAAGGATGCTGCTTTCATCGGGCTGGCCTGCTGGCTGGAGGGTCTCGACGCGCCGGGTGATCGGAAGAAGGTAGCGAGTCGCTGACGGCACGGAAACGGCCGCCACCGCGCGCGACCTCCAGGAATGTGGGTCGCCTTGCTCCGATTTCGGTCGCAAAGACACCCTGGCGGAATAAAGGACGAATCTGGTTACTCACCACCCTTGGTGTGAGCCGGATGACCCACGAGGGCCCGGACACCGTCCGGGGCGCGGTCCCGTTGCCAGGTGCGCTCCTCTTCCACCGCGTCGCCCTGGCTGGTATCGGCTGCCTCGACAGCCTGACGGGCGTACTTGGCAGCTTCGATCGCGTGATCAGCCATGTGCGCCGTCCCTGCTGCATGCCCGGCCGCTCGGGCCGCGGCCGTCGCTGCACGATGCCCTGGCGTTCGGGCTGCCGCGTGGGCTGCCACGCTGGCTTCCCGAGCTTCGCCGACGGTGGCGACTCCGCGCGCCCACGCCCGGGCCGTTGCGATCGCCTCCCGAGGCCGACCGTCCTGAGGGTGGCACGTCTCGAACACCGGCAGAACCCGCTCGGCACAGTCCGCTGCCCATGCGGCAAGCATGCGATGGCTCTCCAGGTCGAGCAGGCCGCCGCGATGGACGGCCTTGAATCGCGGATCTCGCATCACCTGTCTCTCCGGCCGACCGCAACGTTACGGGCGGCTGGGCCAGTGGCTGGTCGGCCCCGCCGTCAGCGTGAACGATTCATTGATACTCGACACCGGGATGCTCGCAATGACCGACAGCAGGCGGCCGTCGTCGTCATCAAACTCGAGGATGGCCTCGCGGTTCCCCGCCGTGCGCGCCGCGAGCAGTCGATCGCCAAGCAACCGAGCCGTCAGGGCGCGCTCGTGATCCAGTGAAGGCAGCTCCCGACAAACGCCGGTCGGGAACACGACGACACCCGCGTCGACGGCGCCGTTAGCGAAGTAGTTGCCGACCCCTACCGCTTGCTGGCCCTCGAGGGCTACGACACCGGAGGTCTCGCTTACGCGCCCCATCCAAGTGGCCCGGTACTGGGCGGGCGTCTCGATCTGGATGTCCGACCATCGCTGATGCATGTAGTGGTAGGCCGCGCCAAGCGCGCCGAAGAACACGTCAGGGGCAACTCGCGCGCTCGGCACGATCGGGTACGGGCTTGGAAGCTGGACGGCATGCCGGCACCAGAGGTCGACCGTCCAAGAGGTGAGGTCCAGCGTTAGCTGGCGCGACCGCATCAGCGGCTTCATCCCGCACGATGATGCGAAACGAAATGCGATCCCCTCGCGCGCGGCGATCGATGCGACGGGCGTCCGTCCGTCAGCGCGCACCAGAGGGGCGATGCTGCGGTATAGCCGGGTGCCGATCCCTTGGCGGCGGTGGGATGGCGCGACGATCACATGGGTTCGGGCGCTCAGCCCCAAAGCGAGCGCCTTTGCGGAACCCACCCCGACCACTTCCGCGGCGTTGGCGGCCACCAGCGTGGTCCGCCAGTCGCTACCCCGCGCCGTGGGGAGATGCAAGTCCCGGTTGATCGCGTGCAGGCTGCTCGCGCGATCGGCGTCGTTCAAGTATTCGGCGTCGACGAGGCGACCGACGGCTTCGGCGTCGGTGGGGGCGAACGGACGAATGACGATGTCGGCTCGAGTGTCCAACCGGATGTGATGCGCGACCATCCGGGTGGGCCCGACGACGAACGTCGAGAGCCCGAGTGCCGTAACGTCGCGTCGGCTCCACTTCTTCATGGACAGCCGTTGCGACTCGTCATACGCGGTGAGCGCGGCGCTGATGATCTCGTCGCGACGAGCCCCAGCCTGCTTGGCCAGGCGAGCATGAATCGGGATTCCGCTCTCGACACGGACCGCGGCAAATACCGCCAGATACCCGAGCGCTGCTGTCTTCTTGCCGAGCTTCGAGGCGCTCTCCAGGCCCCTGGCGCTGTCATCCACGCGGTCGCGTGATCGGGAGGCGCGGCAATGAACGCCTGAAACGCCGCGCTCACGCCGGTACTCGGCCATCGGAGGGAGCCCCATCGCGCCTGCCCGCGAACTCGACAGGCGCGAGCGGCACGTCCGCCAGCCCACTGATACGGCTGGCTAGGACGCACTGCCCGCCGGCCCCAGGGTATCGGCGCACCAGTGGTCGTGCGCCCGGGTGTCGTGTCCGAAACCCGCCGCCACGAGTAGATCTCGCCAGTCGCACTTGGCCAAGGAGATGGCGCGCTCTAGGCCTTGCAGAGTTCCTTCGCTGACTCTGAGCGCCGCGAATCGATACCTCTCGAGTTGAAGTGAATCGAGCTTCGCTAGGAAAGGCAGATTGGATCCACAGTCGTCTTCAAGGAGTGTGCACGCAATCTTGCGCTCTCCTTCGGCAAACAGTGCATAGACGAGGGCGTGGGTTCGTGGGCTGACCGGAGTTGACGCCATCTTGGTGAACACTCGCCTCCCCGTCGCAAGGGACTCGTCCCGATCGGCGCGAGCGCCGCTTCCCGGAACGTTAGTTCCTGGCCATTCGGAAAGTCTAGTAGTCCAGCAGATCCCGGCTGACGGCCTTGGGCGATTCCCTGTCTGGTGGTGACCCCGTCCGGGTCAAGACTGGGTTACGCAGCCGGAGGCGGCGCGTCGATCGCGGCGGGCGGGGCCACCGGTGGCCACCGGGTGTCGGCGGCATAGCACAACGCGAGCCCGCCGGCATAGGCAACGATGTCGATTGGGTCAAAGCGGCCGGGGAAGATTCCTCGAGGCCAGTAGAGCTGACTCACTTCCGTCAGCGCACTTGCCGCGAACAAGAATGACGCCGCAAACGCGGGGCTGCGGCCGACAGTTCTTTGAAGCAGGGTCGGGCGACCGTGCGCCGAGTGGCGACCGCGGGCCGCCACGTACAGCCAGGCCGGCCCAACAATGTCCGCCGCGTGATTGGTCAAGAAGCCGCCGTGCACCTGCAGCATGTTCAGGGCACCGGTGAGCACGATGCCCGCGAACAGCGTGTAGTACGCAATGAGCCACCCCTTCATGACCGCAGCTTACGACGGTTAGGCGAGACGTGGCCGACGGACCACTGCAACGCGGGTACGGAATCAATCACGGCGCGCTTGGCGGCGTGATTCCGCGGCGAATGAGTACCCGAAGGCTGCGGCACGATCCGGAGCGGCCGCAGCCGGACGAGTGTTGTCTAGCGATCCATCCACGCCAACCACGACGACTCGAGCAGCCGCATCGGCTTGTCGCGTCTCCGCGGGCATCATGTCGGACCTTCGCCGCCGCGGATAGGCGACGTGCCGAAACGCCAGGCGAGTCGTTCCCGCAATCCAGTGTGGTGCCTAGGCGGCAAAGGCGGTCTCGCTCACGCGGCGGAGGGCTGTCCCATCGCTGCGCATCACGTAGACGGCGCTGTGGACCTCGCCGACCACCGGCGTCATCTGAAGGGCAATCCACTGCCCGTCCGATGAGAACGGCGCGAAGTACCGCTCGCCGGGCCCGTCGAGGGTGAGGCGAGACGGCTGGCTGCCGTCGGCATTCATGGGTAGACCTCGCGCTGGCCTCGGTGTCCCGACGAGAACGCAACGCGACGACGTGTCCGACGACCACCTTATGTGGGTGCATCAGGAGTCCCCCCTACGTCGGGTGCCGCCCCGTGTTTCGGCGCGTTGTCCGCGTTGTCGCGAATGATGGACCCCCTCGCCACCTTCGCCCGAACGGGGTCGCTCCTGGGCGCCAACGACGGACGAAGGCGCGGCCAAGCACTTCGACGTGACCGACGATGGCTGCCTCTGATCCTCGGCGGGGCTCAGGGCCGGTGCCGTTATCGGGCGTGTTATTCGCCTTCCGGATGAACGACGCGACGCTCGATCTCCCACGTGTGCGTCACCGCGTGCCACGCGACCCGCCGTACCAACCAGCGGGCCGTCCATCGCGCCCCACCCCGCGGGCCGTGCGCCGGAAGCTCCCCGGTGCCCGCCGCCCACATGGCTTGCCGGATCGCCGCCCGAAGCCACGCTTGCCGTCCCCGACCGAGGGGGGCCTCCCGGAGCCGCCAGCCGACCGCCCCCAAGTGACCTTCATCGGCTCCGTCGACGTGTGACACGATGCCCGCCAGGGTTCGCCCCCCGCCGCGCGGGCCAGTCCGCAACTGGCGACCACGAGCGCCATCGACGGCGTCATCGAACGCGCTCCAGACCGCCGACAGCACCCGGTCGAAGCGCTCGAGCGTCTGGGCGTCACACGTGCGCTCGGCATCGGTCGCGGGGGGCACGTTCAGCGCCCCGAAGTCCGTCATCGTCGTGCCCGGCAGTCGCTCCGTGACGTCGACGGCACCGGCGCGCGGCACGCGGAGCCGCAGGTCCTCGCGGGACACGATGGCGGCATATCGGGGACCGGCCTCGACGAGGGCCCGCAGTGCCTCCGCCTCATCCGCTCCCCAGCGCACCCACCCGGGCCAGTCCACCGCACTGGCGAACGTGCGTTTCACGCCACATTCGAAGTACACCTTTATCCGCGCTGCCATCTCGTCACCGTCAAAGCGTTCCGGGATCCGCTCGCAGGCTGTCTCGCGGCGAGTGTTCAGCGGCGGGCGCCACGCTGACCTGAGCGGCCGCGCCGTCCACACCAAGCCACTGTGGGGTGCGGCCGCGACCTGTCGAATGACGCCCTGCGCGCCCGTCCGCCTTCAAGCATTGGTAAGACGGCACACCGCGCGGCTCCCGGCATCACGATGGCCGGAATCCAGTGCGGTGCTGGCCGACGTACTGGCGAAGGAGCGCGGGCAGATCATCGGGGTAGCGGCAAAACTCACCATCCAGCTGGCTCCACGTGTCCGCCGCTTCACCGGGCAGCTGCTCGAGCAGGTCCAGCCGCTGCTCACGGTCGACAGGAGGCTGAGCATTCGGGAAGACGGCGATTGCTCGCCGGACGAGGTCGGCGGCCCCGGCGGCGCCGAGGGCCTCGAGGGCGGCAAGGGTATCGGATGCTGTGTCGCCTGACGAGTTCGCGAAGAACTGCTGAAAGCCGCCGTTGTTGACTTCGCGTTCAAGGGCATCGACGCAATAGGCGACACGCTCCGGCTGGGTAAGCGCCTCGTACCCGTCGCGGTCCCACCGCGGAAAGACGAGGTTGCTCAGCGCGATGGCAAACGACGTCGGATCGTCGATGGCGAGTACGTCGTCAATGGTGGCCATAGCGCTCCCATGCCCGGGCTCAGCGGCCCGGGCGACCGGTCGAATGTTGGTTGTACCGCCGAACGT
>CADEGB010000262.1 GCA_902826755.1 uncultured Gemmatimonadota bacterium | reverse complement strand
GCCGAGAGCCAGGTCCACGGCCTCACGCCGCAGATCGGCCACCGCCTTGTCGCGCTCCGCGGCGATGTCCCGCCGGGCCCGCTCCATCAACGCCTCCTGCTCCTGCTTGGCCTTCTCGTGGCTCAGCGCCCGTTCCTTGTCCGCCGCGGCCTTGGCCTCGGCCAACAGGGTCTGCGCCGCGCTCCGGGCCTCGGCCGTCGCCTTCTTCTGCTCGTCGAGCAGCTTCCGGGCTTCGGTGTTCATCTGTTCGGCTTGAGCGAGCTGCCCCGCGATCGTCTTCTCACGCTCCTCCGCCCGGCTCACGATGGTGACCCAGAACGTCTTCCGGAAGAAGAACAGGAAGATGAGAAAGACCACCCAGGTCCAGAGGATCAGACCCGGGTTGACCGAGAACGGCCCGCCGCCCCCGCCTTCAGCGGCGAGTACCGCGAGCATCCCGAGCGTCATGATGCCCACCGACTAGAGCAGCTTGAACAGCAGGGCGAAGACGAGCGCGATGATCGTGGCGCCTTCGAGCAGGATCGCGATGATGAACGGACCCTGGGCGATCTCCTTGGCCGCTTCCGGCTGCCGGGCGATGCCGTCGGCGATCGAGCCACCGATCCGGCCCAAGCCGAGGCCGGCGCCCAGGATGGCGAGACCGATCCCGATCCCGGCGCCCAGCAACGCGTAACCCGACGCGGCGCTCGCGGCGCCTTCCTGCAACAGAGCAAGCATGTTCAACATGGTGATGCGTCCCGTTGTGTGTGGAGAATTGGGTTCTGGTCGCGCGTTCGTCGGGATCGGCCCGGTTCTCCCGGCCAGGCCGCCCTCCGCGTCCGCCTTGGCCGGCATGCCGGCAGCGGACCTCGCCGGCCGTTCGGCCGGCTACCCCGGATCCCGATCGCGCGCGCGATGGGCCGGGTCCAACGTCCTAGTGGTGCTCCGTCTGCATCAACCCGATGAACGTCGAGGCCAGCAGGGCAAACACGTACGCCTGCAATCCGGCCACCAGCGTCTCGAGCAGGTAAATCAACGCGATCACCACCGCGGTCGGGATCCCGATCAGCCAGTTTCCGAAGAACAGGATGATCCCCGCCAGCGACAGCACCACGAAATGGCCCGCCGTCATGTTACCGAACAAACGGACGGCCAGCGCGAACGGCTTGACCAGCTTGGAGAGAATCTCGATCGGCGCCATCGCCACCGTCAGCACCGCCCCGCCGACGCCACCCACGCCCTCGAAATGCGGGAAGATGGTGCCGAGATAGCCCTTGGGACCGAGCTTGAGAAACCCGCCGATCTCCACCACCACGAACACCATCAGCGCCAGCGCGCCGGTGACGGCCAGGTTGCCGGTGGCGGTGGCACCCCAAGGCAGGAGACCGAGAAGGTTCATGAACAACACGAAGAAGAAGAGCGCGACGATGAACGGCGCGAACTTCTTCCCGTTCTCGCCGATGTTGGCGATCGCGATGTCGTCCCGGACCCAGAGCACCATCTGCTCCATGAACCCCGCAAACCCGGTGGGCGCCTGCTGATGGGCCCGCTGCTTGATGAGCCCGCGCTTGGTGATCCACATGACCAGCAGCACCAGCACCGCCGCCAGAATCATGAAGACGACGTGCTTGGTCGGGGTCAGGTTCAGGGTCAGGGAGCCGAGATGCACGTCAGGCCACTTGTGCCACGAGATCGTGCCGAATGGCTCGAAGTCGATCGCGTACGCGTCCGACGTGTGGTGGAGAACGATCTCTCCGATGTTGATGTCTGTTCCCTGGGTCTCGGTCATCGAAACCGTCGTATCTCGAAGAAGAAGAGCGGAACCAGTACCGCCAGATATCCCAGACCCGCCGCGAGCGGCGGGAACATGTTTCGATCGATCATCACCGCCACCGGAATCAGCACCACGCCAGCCAACCGGATCATGGCGCCAACCGCCCACTTGGACAGCAAGCCCGCGTAGTCCCCGGCCGCGATCTTCGGGGCCGCCAGTGCCACCGCCCCTGTCTGGAGCCCGGCGGCCAGTAAGCCGAAAACCAGGCCGGCCACCATCCCCTGCGGTCCGAACGCGAGCCGGAACACCAGGGCCACCGCCAGGGACAGCCCGAGCCCTAGTCCCGCGGTTTGTCCGACCACGAGCGCATCGGGTTCTTGTGGTCGGCCCGGAACTCCCGGTACACGCTCAGAAATCCGAGCACCGCGCCCACCATCGCGCCAACCAGGGTAAAGAGCGGCGTCGTGTGCAGCCACCGGTCCAGCCCGAGCCCGCCGAACAGGAACAGTACGATCCCGCCCGCAAACCGCATCGCAGCGGCCAGATACTTGGTCCCGACGCCGAAGCCGGGCCGGGGACCTTGTGTCGTCATGGCGCGACCAAGATACCTGCTTGTGAAAAATTTCGCAAGCTTGGTAATTCGAGACCTAAAGCAAGCAGTGGCATGATCTTACACCTACCTCCAGACCAGGGTAGCGACCCGGAACGGGGCGCCCGGGCTCACTCCCGATAGTGGCAACCGACGCTGGCCTTGTTCGACCACGCCGCCTGCGCCACGATCACCGCCGTCCGCGCCGCGTTCCGGAGCCCGATCAACTCGTCCGTCAACGCGCTGACTCGATAGAACTGCTCGATTTCGGTCTCGAGATGGCGCAGCTCCCGAAGGGCCCGCTCCAATCGGAGCGTGGTCCGCACCAGCCCGACATAGTGCCACATGATGTGCTGGATGACACTGAGATCCTGCTGGAGCAGCGCCGGATCCGGTGGCACCGCTCCCTCGAGGCGCCAGGGCGGAATCCCGCTCCCGGAAAATCGATCGCGCCGATCCCGATGGACCCGAATGTGCTCGGCCGCCCGGTGGGCGTACACCAGTCCCTCGAGCAGTCCGGTACTCGCCAGCCGGTTGGCCCCGTGGAGGCCCGTGCACGCCACCTCTCCCACCGCGTAGAGGCCGTCGATCGTGGTCTGCCCCACCGCATCCACCCAGAGCCCGCCGCATGAGTAGTGAGCGCCCGGTCGGACCGGCACCAGATCGCGGGTCAGGTCGATGCCCCACTCGAGGCACGCCCGCTGGATGTTGGGGAAGTGCTCCCGGATCCGGGCCTCAGGTATATAAGACCGCAGGTCGAGGAAGACGGAATCGACCCCGCGCTCGAGCATTTCCCGGTAGATGCTCCGCGCCACCACGTCGCGCGGGGCCAGGTCCTTCCGCTCCGGGTCATGCCGATCCATGAAGGGCTTCCCGTCGGCGTGACAGAGCCGGGCGCCGTCGCCCCGCACCGCCTCGGTGATCAGGATGCTGGGGGCCTGCGGATGATGAAAAATGGTCGGGTGGAACTGCACGAACTCGAGGTTGATGACCCGCGCCCCGGCCCGGTAGGCCATCGCGATCCCGTCCCCGCGCGACCCCGGAGGATTCGAGGTGCCGAGATAGATCTGGCCCAGGCCGCCGGTGGCCAGCACCGTCTGACGAGCCACGCAGCGGATGACCCGGCCACTGGCCTGTTCGAACAAATACGCGCCAACGCACGATTGCGGCCGATAGACGGCCAGCCGGTCGACCGCGTGATGGGACGGCGTCAGCAGATCGATGGCGGTGCAGCCGGTCAGGAACCGGATGTTGGGATGGGCCCGTAGCGCGGCAAGGAGCGCGTCCTCGATGGCCCGCCCGGTGGCGTCGGCCGCGTGGATGATCCGCGGCATCGAATGACCGCCCTCGAGGACCAGGGCCAGCTCGCCGTCTGGCTCCCGGTCGAACGGCACCCCGAGCCGGTCGATCAGAATCCGCTCGACCCGCTCCGGCCCCTCCCGGGTGGTGATGGCCACCGCCTCGGCGTGACAATACCCGGCCCCGGCCACCTCGATGTCCCGCGCCAGCTTCTCGGGGGTGTCGCCGCGGCCCCGGTAGATGATCCCGCCCTGCGCATAGCTGGTATTCGATTCGTTGGCCGCCGCCGACCGGGCCACCAGGACCACCGGCACCCCGGCGTCCGCGAGTTCGAGCGCCGTGACCCCGCCCGACATCCCGCTCCCGATGACGAGGACCTCGCATTCGAGCGGATCCGCCAGCGGCTCGGCGCCCATTCAGTCCTTCTTCCCGGTCGGTCCGATGGCGATCATCCGTTCGACCGCACGCGCGGCGGGACCCCGGATCGCCTCCGGCACGTCGACCGGATACTGGTCGTGGAGGAGCGCGTCCCGGGTGGCCTCGAGGGAGATCTGATTCATGTGGGGACAGCGGACGCTGCAGAGCCGGAGCATCTCCTTTTCAGGATGGGCCGCCACCACGTTGTCGGCCATCGAACACTCGGTCAGCATCAGGAACCTCGGAGCCGGTGACCGTTCCACTTCCCGGATCATCGCGGTGGTGCTGCCGGCATAGTCAGCCGCTGCCACCACCTCGGGACTGCATTCCGGATGGGCCAGCACCATGACGTCCGGGAACTGCCGCCGAGCCGCCTCGATGTCGGCCACGGAGAACTGCTCGTGGACCTCGCAGCGCCCCCGCCAGCCGATCAGGGTGTTCGTCAGATCACCGGCGTCGGCCGCGGTCTGGCCGGGTTCCGGCAGGATCAGGCGCCGGCCGGTTTCCCGGGCCACGTTCTTCCCGAGGTACTCGTCGGGCAGGAAGATCACCGGCCCGGTGCCGAACGAGCCGACCACGGCGGCGGCGTTGCTGGAGGTGCAGCAGACATCGGTCTCGGCCTTCACGTCGGCGTAGGTATTGACGTAGGTGACGACCGGCACGCCCGGGAACCGTCGCTTCAGATCGCGGACGTCGTCGGCCGTGATGCTCGCGGCCAGCGAACAGCCCGCGGGCAACGCCGGAATCAGGACCCGCTTCGAGGGGTTCAGGATCTTGGCCGTCTCGGCCATGAATCGGACCCCGCAGAAGACGATCACGTCCTTGTCCGTCCGAGCCGCGATCCGGGAGAGTTCGAGCGAGTCGCCGGTGAAATCGGGGACCGAGTGATAGAGCGCCGGCTCCATGTAATTGTGGCCGAGGATGACGGCGTTCCGCTCGATCTTGAGCCGGTTGATCTCGGCGGCGATCTCGGCCTTGTACCGGAGTTCGACGTCGGGCACCACGTCGTGGAGCTTGGCCTTGAGCTGAAGGTAGAGGGCCTGGCCCTCGGGCGTGGTGGGAGAGGCGTGGGTCACGCGAGTGGCTCCGAGGAGTCAGTCGGCCGAAGGCGATCGGCCGGAATCGTGGCTCCGAAATCTACCGGGGCCCGCCCCGCGGAGCGACCCTGGCTCAGTCGGGCGGCAGCTTCATCCGTTCGAGCAGCGCCTTCATCCGCGGCGTGGCGCGAAGCCGGTCGTAGAACTGGGTCGACTTGATGCCGAGCGGCGCGATGCCCCGCTGGGCCGCCTCGGCCTCGAGGACCTCCATGGCTTGGTCGTCGAGCCCGATACTGGCATAGAGCGGGGCCTCGAGGTAACCGGGCAGGGCCGTGACCTCGGGACTTGCGCTCAGGACCCGGCGGGCCTCGGCCCGCTGGCTCGAGTCGACCACGGCCCGCGCCCACAGCCGCATCGGGGCGGCGGTGTCGCCGAACCGGTCCTGGAGCCGGAGCGCCGCGGCCAGGTCGCCCTTGAGCAGCGCGGACTGGATCATCCCGCCGTGGGCGTAGCGGAAGCCGGGATCCCGTTCGAGCACGTCTTCGTACGCCTCCAGCGCCTCGTCCCACCGACCGAGGGCCCGGAGCGTGTGCGCCTCGGCGTGGACCACCACCGCGCTGGTCGGGTCGAGACGGCGGCCTTCCTGGGCCTGAACCAGGGCATCGCGGTGGCGGCCGACGATCGTGAGCAGCTCCGCGTACCACTGGCGGGCCGTGGCGTACCCCGGATCGAGATCGATGGCCCGCCGGAACTTGGCCTCGGCGCCGGCCCAGTCCCAGTCCACGTAGGTGGCGATCTCGCCTAACGACGCGTGCGCCTCCGCCAGGGTCGGATCGAGCTCGAGGGCCCGGGCCGCCGCGGCCCGGGCCCGATCGAACGCCTCGGCGGCGCTCACGGCCGTCACCCCGAACTGGGGATAGAGGATGTAGGCGTCGGCCAGTCCGGCGTGGGCCCGGGCGTACCGCGGGTCGGCGGCCAGCGCCCGCTCGAACGCGGCCACCGCCTGGACCAGGCCGTCGGCCGTCCGCTTCTTCCAATGGAACCGGCCGAGGCTGTACTGACCGTACGCCTCCACGTTCTCGGTCGCTGAGTTGCGGAGGGCGGTCCGCTCGGATTCGCCGAGTTGCACGCGAAGCTCGGTCACGACCCGCTCGGCGATCTGGGTCTGGAGGTCGAACACGTTGGTGATGACGCCCTGATAGACCTGATCCCCCCAGACGATCCGACCGGTGGCGACCTCGATCAGTTTCGGCGTGATCCGAACGTCCGAACGGCTCCCATCGGACGCCGCCCAACGGACCGTCCCGTCGAGCACGTAGCGGACCCCGAGCTCGCGACCGATGTCCTCCACCGGCTGATCCCCGCCGCGGCGATCGATCCGGGCGTTCCGCGCGATCACCCCGATGCCGCGGACCCGCGATAACCGGGTGGCGATTTCCTCCGACAACCCGTCAGCGAAGTACTCGTCCTCGGGCGGCCCGACGTTGGCGAGCGGCAGGACGGCCAGGAGGATCGGCTCCGTCCCCCCCGAAGGCGTCGCCCCGCGTCGATACCA
>CADEGB010000261.1 GCA_902826755.1 uncultured Gemmatimonadota bacterium | reverse complement strand
CCCGGAGCGCGATGTCGGGGTTCGGGGCGTCATCCTCACCCCAAACGAGGAGTCGGTCGACGAGGTGGACGGCTGGGTCCAAGGCTCCGCGGGCGGTCCGGAACGCTCGGGTGCGGGCGGCCCGGGAGGTGACCCACCCGTGCAGCTCGAGGGCGTTGCGGCCAACGGCCACCAGCTCCAGCGACTGCGCGTCCTGGCCGAGCAGCCGTTCGAGAGCCGCCTGTAGATCGTCGGTCAGGTCGGTGGCGCTGGGGGCGGTTTGGCCGGCCCGTTTCCAGGCCGAGAAGGCCCGGGTGACCCGGCGGCGGCCTTCCCGGGAGTAGAGCTCGCCAAGGAGAAACCCGGCGGCCAGGCCCAGGCCGAGGCCGACCAGCGCGGCCGGGGCGACCCCGGTCGAGGTCTCGGAACGTATGCGTCGATACTGCATACGGTTAACTTAATACCACCGAGAACCGCGACGAAACGAGACGGCAACGAGACGAGCCATGGCCAAACCACCGCGGTTCCGCATGCTGGCGTTGGCCGTCGTGATCGCGATCGGCCTGGCCCTGTTCTTCTGGTTCGGGCCCGAAACCCCCACGATCGTGCGGCCGGCCGATACCGAGTTGACGCCGTGAGCATTCGCAAGGACCCATCGTCACCATGAGTTCCATTCACCTGACCCTTCCGGACGGTAGCGTCCGCGAACTTCCCGCCGGCTCGACCGGCCATGATCTGGCCCGCGCCATCGGCCCCGGCCTCGCCAAGGCCGCCCTCGCCATTCGGATCGACGGCCAGATTCGCGACCTGGCGCGCCCCATCGACGCGGACGCGACCGTGTCGATTCTGACCGAACGCGATCCCGACGCGCTCGAGGTGCTCCGGCATTCAACGGCGCATATCCTCGCCACCGCGGTCCGGCAGATCTTCCCGAACGCGGGCATCGGGTTCGGGCCGCCGATCGAAGACGGGTTCTATTACGACTTCGAGGTGCCCCGGCCATTCACACCCGACGATCTGGCCAGGATCGAGGAGGTCATGCGCGGCGTGACGGCGGCGGACTACCCGTTCGAGCGCGAGGTCGTCGATCGAGCCGAAGCCAATCGCCGGTTTGCGGACGATCCCCTCAAGTTGGAGCGGATCAGTGAACTCGGCCCCGACGAGACGATCACGGTCTATACCGATGGGCCCTTCGTGGACCTCTGTCGGGGCCCGCATCTCCCCTCGACCGGTCGGCTGAAGCATTTCAAGCTGCTGACGACGGCGGGCGCCTATTGGCGGGGCGACGAGCGGCGGCAGATGCTCCAACGGATCTACGGCACCGCCTGGTTCAAGAAAGACGACCTCGATGGCTATCTCCATCGCCTCGAGGAATCGAAGAAGCGCGATCACCGGCGAGTCGGCAGGGAACTGGACCTGTTCATGTTCCACCAGTTCGCGCCGGGTGCCGCCTTCTGGACCGAACGGGGCACGACGATGATCAACGTGCTCAACCAGTACCTCCGCGAACTCCAACGGGACGACTATCAGGAGATCAAGACGCCGCTCCTGTACAACAAGGGTTTGTGGGAAATCTCCGGTCACTGGGGCAAGTACCGCGAGAACATGTTTCTGGTGCTCGACAATGAGACGGGCGAACACGACTTCTCACTCAAGCCGATGAACTGCCCGTCGCACTACCTGATGTATCAGAGCAAGAAGCACTCGTACCGGGACCTGCCGCTCCGGTACAGCACCTACGACGTGCTTCATCGGAACGAGGTCTCGGGTGCGTTGTCCGGTTTGACCCGGGTTCGGCAGTTCCAGCAGGATGACTGTCACGTGTTCCTGATGGAAAACCAGATCGCCGACGAGGTCCGCCGCCTGACCGCGTTCATTCTCGGCTACTACGAGACCTTCGGGTTGACCGCGACGCTCAAGTTTGCCACTCGGCCTCCGGAGCGGGTTGGCGACGACGCGATGTGGGATCGGGCCGAAGCGGCACTCCAGGCGGCGCTCGAGGCCACCGGCCAGCCGTACGAGCTCAAGCCGGGCGACGGGGCGTTCTACGGCCCCAAGATCGACTTCGACGTCTCCGATTCGATCGGGCGGAAATGGCAGCTCGGCACGATCCAGCTCGACTACGCCGCACCCGAGCGGTTCGATCTCAGCTACGTGGGCGAAGACAACACCGGGCATCGGCCCGTGGTCATTCATCGGGCGGTGAGCGGATCGTTCGAGCGGTTCATGGCGATTCTGATCGAGCATTTCGCCGGCGCGTTCCCGGTCTGGCTCGCCCCGGAGCAGGTCCGAGTGCTTCCGATCTCGGATCATCAGCGGGAGGCGGCCGATCGGCTGACTCGTCAGCTCCGCGCGGCTGGCGTCCGGGCCACCCTCGACGCCGGCAACGATACCCTCAACTACCGGGTCCGGCAGGGCGAGGTGATGAAGATCCCGTACCTCGCGGTCGTCGGGCAGCGGGAGGCGGATGGCGGCACGGTGGCGGTGCGGACCCGCGGCGTCGGGACCAAACAGGACGTGATGACGGTGGCCGAATTCGTGGCGAAGGTCGTCGCGGAGGATCGGACCCGGGCGCGGGTGCCCTGACGCACCATGACGACACTCGACCGGCTGCGGGTCGGCCTCGCCGACCGCTACGACATCGAGCGGCAGATCGGGGAAGGCGGGATGGCCACCGTCTTTCGGGCGATCGACCGCAAGCACGGTCGGGCCGTGGCGATCAAGGTGTTGCGGCCCGAACTCGCCGCCGCCATGGGCACCGAGCGGTTCGTCCGCGAAATCGAGCTGTCCGCCAAACTGCAGCATCCCCACATCGTGCCCCTGTACGATTCGGGCGTCAGTGACGGGGTCGTCTACTACGTCATGCCGTTCGTCGAGGGCGAGTCGCTCCGCGAACGGCTCGATCGGGACCAGCGGATCCGGTACGATCTGGCGGTGAGCTGGGCCCGGGAGGTGGCGAGCGCGCTGAGCTACGCGCACGCCCAGGGCATCGTCCATCGTGACATCAAGCCCGAGAACATCCTGTTGTCCGGCGGGCACGCGGTGGTCGCGGATTTCGGGATTGCCCGCGCGGTCGATGCCGCCAAGGACCGGGGCTCGAATCTGACCGGGATCGGATTCGTCGTCGGAACGCCGGCCTACATGAGCCCGGAGCAAGCCACCGCCAGCGAGGTGGACGCCCGCAGCGATCAGTACAGCCTGGCGTGCGTCTTCTACGAGATGGTCACGGGGCGGCAGCCCTTCGCGGGCGCGACCAGCCAGGTGGTGTTGACCCAATCGCTCACCGGGCCGCGACCGAAACTGACCGCGGTGGTTCGGGAGACACCAGCCGGCGTCGACCTTGTGGTGGCCCGGGCGCTCGACGGCGACCCGGCCAAGCGGTTCGAGTCGGTGGCGGCGTTCGCCACCTCGTTGATGGCGGCGGGCGAGGGCAGTCCCTCGGCCACCCGGCGGACCCGACGGTTGGCGGGAGTCTCCATCGGGCTGGCCGTGGCGCTGGTGGCCACGATCGGCCTGTGGCTGTCGAGTCGGGATCAGGCGGGACCGATCCGCCAGGAGGCGGCGTCGATCGCGGTGCTGCCGTTCAGCGCGAGCGGAGCGGGGGTCGCGGAGCTTGGCGAGGGCATGGTGGATCTGTTGACCACTAACCTGAATACGGTCGGCGGGCTTCGGGCGGTGGAACCGCGCTTGGTCCTGGCCCGGTGGCGCAAGGCCGGGGGCGAAGGGGGTGATGTCGCCTCCGCGGTTCGGCTGGCGCGCGACCTCAAGGCAACCAGCGTCGTGCTGGGGAGTCTGGTCGGGACGGGGACTCGGGTCCGGATCACCGCCGCGCTTCATGGGCCCGACGGATCTGAGCTGGCGTCGGCGCAGGTGGATGGAGCCCAGGACAGCGTGCTCGGCCTCGTCGACCAGCTCAGCGCCGAACTGGTGCGCGGGATCTGGCAGTCAAGGGAACCGGTGCCGTCGCTCCGGGTCAGTGGCATCACCACCAGTTCGCTCGAGGCGATGCGCGCCTATCTCACCGGCGAACGGTGGTACCGGCGGGCGGAGTGGGACAGCGCGCAAGCGGCCTACACGCACGCGGTGGAGCTCGACTCGACCTTCAGTCTCGCCAACTACCGGCTGGCGGCTTCGATCGGCTGGCGGGGGGGCTATGGTGGTCCGGCCACCCGGGCGGCCAGCGAAGCCGCGGTGCGGTTCGCGTCGCGGCTCCCGCCTCGGGAGCGCGCGTTGGTGCTTGGCAACGATCTCTTCAGTCGGGGGCGGCCCGAGGCCGCCGATTCGATGCGGAGTTACCTCAGCCGTTTCCCTGACGACGCCGACGCCTGGTTCGTGCTGGGCGAGTCGCTGTTCCACAGCAAAGTCCTCAACGGGCTCGGGCCAGACTCCCTCCGGGCTCCGTTCGATCGGGTGCTGGCGCTCGATTCCTCCCTGACGCCCGCGGCGATCCACCCGATCGAGCTCGCCATCATGTACGGGGACACCGGCGGCGTCGCCCGGTATACGGCGACGATGCGGCGGGCGGGGGCGGAGGCGGAAGCCGTGGCCTACGAGGCCGCCGCCGAGCTTGCGTCGGGGCGGGGGCGGTCGCCGATGGAACTGCTCCCGCTCATCGGCATGCGTCAAGGCGCCATCGGCGCCGCGATGTGGGGCCTTGGCGCTCAGGACAGTCTCAACGCCGATTCGATGCTGACCCGCTCCGAACGGCTGATCACGGCGATGCTCCCGGCCCTGCCACCCGGAGCCAGGAACCAGATGACGATGGCACGGGCCCTCGCCGCGGCCGGCCTCGGTCGCTTCAACCGCGCGGTGGTCCTGGCGGATTCGCTCGGGCGGGTCGACCAGAACCTCGGTTACAGTGTTCTCCTCTTTCCGGCGATGCTCGGGCTCCTGCCGGATTCGATCGCCGCGCGGACCACCGATCGCGTGCTGACGGCCAAGCGGGTTCACCCGATTCAGGTGCATACGGTCATCACCCTGCTGATCGGCAAGGGCCAGCACGAAACCGCCGCGCGGTTGGCCGACAGCCTGTTGGCCGGGGATTCGACGGCGGCGTCACCGTTCCTCCGCGGGCTCCTGACCGCCGCCAAGGGCCGGGTGGCGCTGGCCCGGGGAGATACCACCACCGGCATCCGGCTCCTCCGCACCGGGCTGCTTGATGCGGGCGTCGACAACCCGTTCTTGTCGGTGGCGGCCCGCCTGGCCTTGGCCGAGGCGCTCGCCAGCCGGCCGGAGACCCGGGCCGAAGGGCTCCGGCGGCTCGAGTTCGGCTTCGATGGCGACTACGGGGTCAAGAGCTACACCTGGCTGCTTCGGGCCCGCGCCCTCGAAGCGGCCGGCGACAAGCCAGGGGCCATTCGGGCCTATTCCCGGTTCCTCCGGATGTGGAACCGACCGAGTCCCGGGGCGGAGCGGCTGCCCAACGAGGCCCGCTCGGCCCTGCGTTCGCTGACCGGCGAGGGGCAGCCGCTGATCGCGCCGGCAACCCGTTAGGCGTGGAGCCGGCGGGATCCCGCGGTTATTTTAGGTTCATCTCGAAACGCGAAAGAAACTCCGATGTCCGACGCCACTACTCCTGTCATCCTCGCCGGTTGCCGCACCGCTATCGGCAAATACCTCGGCGGCCTCGCCGCCCTGTCCGCGCCGAAACTCGGCGCCGTGGTCATCAAGGAAGCCATTGCCCGTTCGGGGATCGATGCGGGCACGATCGACGAAGTGATCATGGGGCACGTGCTCCAGGGCGGCACCGGTCAGGCGCCGGCCCGCCAGGCCATGATCTTCGCGGGTGTCAATGGCGTGGTGCCCGCGGTCACGGTCAACAAGGTGTGTGGCTCCGGCCTCAAGGCCGTCATGCTCGCGGCCCAATCGATCCGGGCTGGCGACAATCAGGTGGTGGTGGCAGGCGGGATGGAGTCGATGTCGAACGCGGCCCACTACGTCCAGGGGATCCGCGGCGGCGTCAAGATCGGCAACCAGACCATGGTCGACGGGATGATCCACGACGGACTGTGGGACGTCTACGGCAACGTCCATATGGGGAACCTGGCGGAATACACAGCCCAGAAGGGCAACGTCAGCCGCCAGGACCAGGACGAGTTCTCGGCTGGGAGCCAACGGAAGGCGGCCGCGGCCATCGAGGCGGGTAAGTTCGCGGCGGAAATCGTCGGGGTCGAGATCGCGGGGAAGGGTGGTCCCGTGGTCTTTGCGCAGGACGAAGGACCTCGCAAGGACACCACGGCCGAGGGCCTGGCCAAGCTGAAGCCGTCGTTCCAGAAGGATGGGACCGTCACCGCCGGCAATGCCTCGACGCTCAACGACGGCGCCAGCGCGGTGGTCGTGGCGTCCCTGGCCTACGCCAAGGCGCACGGACTCAAGCCCCTCGCCAAAGTCACCGGCTACGCCACCGGCGGCGGGGAGCCGAAGGACCTCTTCTTCGCCCCGATTTTCGCGGTGCAGAACCTGATGAAGAAGGCGGGGACCGCCATCGGCGACTACGGGCTGATCGAGGCGAACGAAGCGTTCGCGTCGCAGTGCCTGGTCGACGGGCGGGGGCTTGGTTGGGATTGGGATCGGGTCAACGTCAACGGCGGCGCGATCGCGTTGGGTCATCCGATCGGCGCCAGCGGAACCCGGGTCCTGGTGACCTTGCTGCACGCGATGCGGGACCGCAAAGCGGCCAC
>CADEGB010000260.1 GCA_902826755.1 uncultured Gemmatimonadota bacterium | reverse complement strand
CGGCGGTGGAGTCCGCGGGTTTCCAAGCCACGCCTTGGACCGTGCGGGAAACCAGGTGGGCCTCCGCGTCAGGGTCAGCTCCTCGACACCAAGGCGCGACAACCGGCTGACCGCATACTCGAGCATTGGCGACGCCCAAAGATTGCCGGCGCGGCCGATGGCTACCGCCTGAAACGCGTCGAACGGCAAGTTGAACATCGGGAGCTGCTCACCTTGGCTACCAAACGACCGTTGTACCTGGATGTCGTGGGCAGTGAAGGTCGCGAAGTGCAGGGGGTACCCAGCGGACAGCTCCGAGCCGATCGCCCCGTTCAGAACGACCGTGTCTGGCCACCGAAGGATGACGCTCGGCCGGAGCAGGTGGCGCCCGGCGATCACGCGGGCCACCTTCAGGTCTGGACCGACGACAGACGCTCGAATCCGATCGTCGAACACCAACATCGAGTCGCCCGGCAATGCGGCCGCTCCGCGGAACCCCCCGAGGTCCCGCGGTCCAATGCCCTTGCGACCCGCTTTTCCGACAAACCGCCCAAGGCTGTCGTAAACGCTTGGGACCTCCTTCGCGTCGAAGACCCAATACCGACCGCGGCCATCGCGTTGCACATCGGAGGGAAGCGACCAAATCGCGCCCGGCCCAACCGGATCCCCGAGCGTCCGCACCTCTCGCAGGTCGATCGAACATGACGGGCACGCTGGGTCGTCTGGAACGGATCGCCGAGCTTGGGCGAGGGACAATTGACTTGGTATAGCCGAGAGAAGGCCAACCGCCAGGCAGGCGAGGGGCCACGGACCGCTCAGGGGCTTGAAAGGAGGCATCGGTAGAGTCCCGTTCTTCCGATGAGGCCGATTCGGAATGGATCAGTCCGCGACGGCGACTGGCTCCGTCATCGCAAGATTGGAATGGGGACCTCGATCGACAAGCCCCGTTCGGGTAGGGCTATCTGGCCCCCTTGGAATTGGGGGCCCGCAGGATTCGCCGTCGCACCCTGGCTGTATGCTTCCGCGGTCCCCTTCGCGGAGGCCTCGACCATGCCCCGACGTTCCGTTCACCTCGCCGCCGGCGTCTTGTGTGGGGCCGGCCTCGCTCTGCTCACCACGGGGGGCCTCCCGGACCGCGATCGCGTCCCGGAGCTCCTCGGGGCCGGTCTCGCCGGCGCCCTCGGCGGGCTGCTCCCAGACATCCTCGAACCGGCCTCCGCCGGGCCGCACCACCGGGCGCTCGCCCACAGCCTCGTCGCCGCGTTCGGGCTCTCCCGGGTCGATTGGTTGGGGCAGGTCCGCGCGCTCCGCGCCCAAGCGGACCAGCTGCACGCGGCTGCGGCCGCGGACGGCTGCCCGGTGGCCGAGAGGGACCGCCTGATTGGGCGCGCATGGTGTACGCACCTCGCGGCGGGCCTTCTCCTCGGCGCCGTCGCCGGCTACGGCTCCCACCTCGCCCTCGATGCCGGAACCCCGAAGGGGCTCCCGATGCTCGGACGCTGAGCGGAGAGGGGGGTGGAGACAATGGAGCGTCCGGGCGTCGTCATACTCGATGCGACGGTGATCGGGCATTTCGAGGACCCGGGACGCCGCGAGCGCGTTGTTGGGAGCCTCCGGGCGGCGAGCTTCGTGATCGTTCCAACCGCCCTCAACGTGCTGGAGGTGATCCGGACCGGGAACGAGGCCATCAGGGGCCGGCTCCTTGACACCCTTCGGGCGCTCGGTGGCGCCGATGGAGTTCTACCCTTACCCGCGGAGGTACTGTCCGAGGTGGCTGGCGCTTGGCGCAAGGGAGAGGCGCGGGCCGTGACGGGTGGATCGTACCTCACCGCGGTGCTCACTGGCGAGCAGGACGTTGGCGATGGTCTGGTTGAAGCCGCGACGGCCTACACGGCTGGCTTAGACAAGATTCGCCGCGGCCACTACGACGAGCTTCGCCGGGTGTTCGCCTCGAGAGTACGTGGAAGGGACCGGCCGTCCGCGGCCGAGATGATCAACGTACTCGAATCGTGGTGGCTTCCGGGTGACGTGTTGCCTGTGTACGCCGAGAGCGTCTGGTCCGCTCTCGGCCTCGGTGAATTCCCTGGGGTTGCTCCACTGCTCGAGCTGCCAGTGTGGCGAACCTTCTTCGAGGCGGAAGGTGCCAACCTCTTCGAGCAAGCCATTCAGCAAGAGCAACCGCGGATGGCCGGGCCAACCGACCTCAGCCAATTGGTGTACCTGCATGCGAGTGACCGCGCGATTCTGGTAACCAACGATACCCACCTCGAGCGAGTGGGTGGCGCGCTGATCAACGGCCGCAGGGCCCAGTCGACGGTCGAGAGCCTCACAACCTTCTTGCGTCGGCACTAGCCATCCCGAGAACGGCGGATCACGGCCCCATCACCGGGCCCAGGAAGGACGCGCCTCGTCGAGTTCCAGGAGGAGCCGAATCGCGCCGGCGCAGGAATCGACGGTCCAATACAACTTCGCCGGACTCAGGCCGGTCGGCGTCTTCGAGCCATGACGGAGACCCGGGTGGCTGTTCGCGAATCCCCAGAGCGCCTCCAGCGCCTTCGCCAGGACGGGCTCGAGCGGCCCGCTCTTCTGGATCGCCTTGAGGGCGTCCCCGAAGGTCGCCATCGGAAGGCCGGCGACTATTCGACCGAGCCCCTCGAGCGCGCCGATTGCATCCCGGGCCGCGTGCTCGGCGTCGGGGGGCTGCTGGCGGAGCGCGCGCTCGACGCCCTCCCAGCTGAGGGCCGGGCTCGCATAACGGGGATTTCCGGCCAGGAGCCGGCGAACGTCCTGCCACGGCCGGCTCGGCCCGCCCTGGTTTCGGCGCCGCTGGATGAACGCCGGCCGAACCTTCAGGATGGTCTCACGATCGCCGGTCCCGACTTCCTCCCACATCTCGCCGATCCCCAGCGCCACGAGCCGGTCCAGATTCGCCTCGGAAAGGCCGAACCGCAGCATCTCCGGCGGGCCGACCGTGAACAGTTCTTGGACCTCGGCGCCTGGCGGAGGGTAGGTTCGCCATGATGACGCCTCGGAAACGGCAGTCCCGCCTCTACTGGCGCACCCGCTCGGGCTCGCGCCGGGCCTACGGCGATTTCCGCGACTACGCCGACGTCGGCGGGAAGCTCGAGCCCCTGATCGCCGCTGGGGAGACCTTCGCCACGACCGACCCCGACGTCGCCCTTCGGTTGGCCATGCGGCGGCTCGACGAACTCGAGGCTGTTCGGAAGCGCCGGGCGATCACGGGCAAAGCCCAGGTGGTCACCTTGGCGGCCTACGCCCGCGACTACCTGGTCGTCAAGCGCCGCAGCGGCCGGGTCACCACGGGATGGCTCGCCGCCTGCCAGGACTTCCTCGAGCGCGCGGTGGCCTTCTTTGGGAGCGACCGGCCGCTCGAATCGATCCGGGTCTCCGACGTCCGGGCCTGGTCGGCGCACCTGCTGGCGACGCCGAGTCAGCGGGGCCGACCGTTCTCGGCCGACACGGTCCGCCGCCACTTGTTCACCTTGTCGAACCTCTACCGGTTCGCGGCCGATGAGGAGCTGGTCCCCCCGGGCTTCAATCCGGTGGCGGCCTTCCGGGACAAGCCGGCGAAGCCCCAGCGGGAGGCGCGGTGGCTCGAGGTCCATGAGGCGGCCCTCCTCCTGGAAAGCGCCCGGACGATGCCGACGATCGCCACGGCGGCCGGCGAGAGCGTCGGTGCCGAACTGCTCTACCCCTTGGTCGCCACGTTCCTGCTGACCGGCGGCCGTCGCGGGGAGGTCCTCGGCCTCGAGCTCGACGACGTGAGCCTCGATCGACGGACGGTGACCTTCCGACCCAACCGGGGGCGCGATCGCCTCAAGACGGGCCCGTCCTGGCGCGTGGTTCCCCTCGTCCCGCAGCTCGAGGCGATCCTCCGCGCCTATCTCGATCCGTTCGGGCCGCGGGCCCGGCGGCGCGCGACGCTCCTCCTCCCCAGCTTCGTCGCCGGCGTCGAACAGCCGTTCCAGGAGATTCGCCGGATGCTCGATCGGGTCGCCGGGCGTTGCGGCTGGCAGCCGCGGGAGATCAATGCCCGGGTCCTCCGTCAAACCTTCTGCGCGGGCCGGCTCCAGACTCTGACCACGGGGCGCCGGTGAGCCTCTACACGGTCAGCCGCGAGATGGGCCACGGCTCCCAGGCCATGGTCGAGAAGGTCTACGCCCACCTGGGCGCCGTGCGGCATCGGGCGGCCGAACTCGAGTTCCGAGTCGACCAGCACGTCGCGGCGCTGAAGGACCGGCTCGGAGCGATGGGGTTTGTTACCCGGAACGTTACCCGCGACGACGAGGGGAGCGAAAACAAGGAAGCCCCATCGCGCCTAACGGGCGATGAGGCTTCGACTTATGACCAGCGGGCTCGGCGCGATTCGAACGCGCGACCTTTTGCTCCGGAGGCAAACGCTCTATCCAGCTGAGCTACGAGCCCAAGGGGACAACAACTTATACCGACCCTCGCCGAATCGCCACCGCGTCCGGTCGACCCGGCCCCGTTGCCGTCCCCGGTGCCCAGATCAGTTCGGCATCGAGTACGGCCGGGGCCTCTTCGCCGAGCCAGTCGAGGAGCGTCGCGAACACGTCGACGGTCCGCATCGGCGCCGCCGGCAGGGCGTGATTGGCCCACAGCGGCACCTGCATGTGAGCCCGGAACAGGCTTCCATGACCCGCCTTGTGCTCCGGGATCTCCCATCGATCTCGGAAGTCGTACCCCTCGCGAGCTACCACGATCAGGTCCCCGGTCCGCGGTGACCGGAACTGATCGAGCAACTGGGCCGCGGCATCCGGGTAGGGTGCATCGAAGGTCAATGCCAGGCACTCCCGGTCCGCGCCAGTGAATGGGCCGGTGCCCAGCGGGTCGGAGGACCCGGGTTGATAGCTGACCTGGTCCCGGTTCAGGGTGATGACGGCCTCGCCCGTTGCGTCGGCCAGGCGGACGGCGCCGGGACCGTCCTCGGCCGCGACGAAGGCCACGGCGGGCTCGGCGACCAGGGCGGCAATGACGTCGTCGGCGGTGCCGAACGCCTCGGGGCGCCGAAGGGTGGCGAGGGGCCATCGGGTGGCGCGCTGGCTTTCCGGTCGGGCGTAGATCATTGCCGATCCGTTGCCGGCCACCATCACGGCCGCTCGGGGCTCCCGCCGCCACAGTTCCGGGTGGGCCAAGGTCGGGATACCCCGTTGGCGCAGCCAGACCGCCAGGTCGAGATGCTCGCGGACCGTGGTGGCTCCGTGATCGCTCACCAAAGTGATGAGGGTGTCGGCGAGCAGTCCCTTGGCGTCGAGCGCGGCGACGATCGAACCGACCGAGCGATCCACGCGCCGGAGCGCCTCGAGAACCCGGGGCGCATCGGGCGTGGTCTGATGGGTGTACCCGTCGACAGCGGGGAACTGGGCAAACAGGAAGCGCCAGTCAGGATCCCGCTCGATCCAGTCCAGCACCGCGCGGGCCACGGCGTCATCGCCCGGCTGGTGCCAGAGCAGATAGTGTGACACCGCGCCCCAGAACTTGCGCGCCCCTTGGGTCGGGTCCCGATCCGGCGAGAGCCCGCGGGTGATCGGGGTGAAGAAGGCGGCGCTTTCCGGAACCAGTTCGAAGATGGTGCGGACGTCCGGCGCGATGTCGCCATCCAGCATCCCAGCCTGGTAGCCGCAGTAGCTGCGGACGGCGTCGCGCTCGCGCCACCAGGCGCCTCGATACGCCGTCCGGTCGAGCCATCGGATCGACGGCACGTTGCAGCGGCCCGGAAGGCAGCCGGTCAGGAAGGGCAGATACGCGACGCTGGTGGTCGACGGAAAAGCCGTGATGGCGCGACGGATGCCGTCCCCACCGACCAGCCGCGCGAGGTTCGGCAGCTCACCACGCCCGAGCGCCGCCTCGGCCACGTCGGGGCGGAGCCCGTCGACCAGAATCAGGAGCGCGCGGCGGCGGGCCGCGGTGAGGGAGGGACCCGTCATGGCGGCCAAAACGTAACCCGGTCCTCGTGGCTCGGAAGGGCCGAGCCGTGAACCGGGCTTCATCCAAAAAGAAAGGCACCGGAGACCCGGTGCCTTTCTTCGAACGTTCCATCGGGGCGCCGGGATTTGAACCCGGGACCTCCTGCTCCCGAAGCAGGCGCGCTACCGAGCTGCGCTACGCCCCGTCACTGCACCAGCGGGTGATCGGGGCGGGTTCGGCATAAGCCGCCGACCGCGGTCCGAATCCCCTTCCAACGGGCCCGGAGGGACTCGAACCCCCAACCTTCTGATCCGTAGTCAGACGCTCTATCCAATTGAGCTACGGGCCCTCTTGACCAGGAATGTCGGCCACCGGATCCGGGTCCGACCATCCCAGTGGGCGGTACAAGATTCGAACTTGTGACCTCTACGATGTCAACGTAGCGCTCTAACCAACTGAGCTAACCGCCCGGACCAGATGGGCCGACGGGCAGTTGGGCAGTTGGCCGAAGCGAAGCGGATCCGCCTCGCTTCGGCTTCATACCGCCCAGCTGCCCGTCTATCCATCGGCCCTGCATTTCCATGGCGGGGGTGGGATTTGAACCCACGACCTCCGGGTTATGAGCCCGGCGAGCTACCAGACTGCTCCACCCCGCGTCGGTGACTGCGACCTCGTCCTGCGTTTCGAGAGCGGGAAACGGGACTCGAACCCGCGACCCCAACCTTGGCAAGGTTGTGCTCT
>CADEGB010000259.1 GCA_902826755.1 uncultured Gemmatimonadota bacterium | reverse complement strand
GACGAGGCCGGGAAAGTCGCGAGCGGGAACCAGATGAAGGGTGCCCCGCATCGCCCACGTTTTGAGGAGGGTTTTCGACCGCCAGAGTGAGGTGGCCACGTGGTCCCGAGGCAGGCCGCTGACCCGAATGGCCAACGCCTGCTCGGCGGCCGACAGCAGTTGGGCGTGGAGACCGCCGATCCTGGTGACGACGTCCAGCCATTGACCTGGTGGGGCGGGCCGCCTGAGCGAGTGACGGTCGAGGCGCCACGCCGTGATCTGGTCCCAAGACACCCGCATACGGGGCGGGCCGGGACCTAGGGCTTGGGCACCGAGTCAACGCCGCCGATACGGGCTTCCGGCAGCGACACCCACCGGTCCCACCCGTCCGGGGCCCGAACGATCCGAACCGCCGACCGTCCGCCAAGCGACAGCGCAACCACCTCGGTGCGGTACCCAACCCGGGACCGATCGACAAACCGCGACCCGGTCAGCGTCGCGAACCGACGCCCGGCCGTCGAATCGTCCCACACGGTATAGAGCACCAGCGCCGGTCCCGACGCGGTCCGGTAGACCCGAAATCGGTCGCCGCCCCAACCGAGGGGCAGGTCGTCGAGCACCTCGCCACCGCCGCGGAGTTGCGCGCTCCAGATCTGCAGCTCGAGTTCGCCCATCGTGTCCTCGTGGAGGACGCCGCCGTCGCGCGGCTCGGCGAACTCGAGCGGGACCGGCCCGTCGTTGGCCAGGTAGCGGTCCGGATGGAGGATCTGCTCGGTGGACCGCGGCAGTTGCTCGCGCGTCGGCAGCGGCCCCTTGCCCGGCTGACCGTCCCACCATCGCATGAACTCCGCCCCGCCCAGATACGGGAAGATCAGTCCTTCCCGAATGATGAGTGGAGCCGATCGGAATACCGGCATCGACGTCTGGGCGGTCTTGACCGACTCCCGATACTGGGTCCAGAAGTCCGGGTCGGCCAGGAGCGCGTCGGTGCCGCCCGCCGCCGCGGCCTGTTGGCCCAGCATCACCCCGAGCATGGCGATGGTGGCGTGCCCTTCCAGCACCGCCTGACTGGCCGCGAGCCGGTCGGCGTTGGTCACGTCCTTGAGCATCGATTCGAGCGGAAGCTGTTCATGCTGGAGCGCGTGGACCAGCTCGTGCGCCAGCACCAGACGGAGCTGATCTTCCTTGGCGCCCTCGACGGCGTAGAGCGTCGTCGAATCGGGATCGTAGTAGCCGGCCACCTGCTCGGCGTAGAGCGGTAACAGCAGCGCCTTGATGTCGAGCGTGTCCGAAATCAGCCCCAGGAGTCGGTACGCCGCGGTAACACCCTCGATCTTGGCCGCCGGGAACTCCCCGTCGAGTTTGCCGAGGAGAAAGGCCTTGACCTCCTCCTTGGTCCGGACGGCAAATTTCGGTTTGGCCCGGAAGGTGAGGCCGACGGCCTTCTCGACCTGCGGAATGAGACTGTCCACCGTTGCCTCGAGCGCGGCCTGATCGGGCCGGTCGGCGGGGGCCCGTCCCCGGCATCCGGCCCCGATTGCCGCCACCAATACCGCACCCATCGCCACGCGAACCATCAGGCCACTCCAATGAAGCTCTTGTACCAGGCGATTACCGCCGGCCCGACCAGATAGGTCACCGCCGCGCCGATGGCAAGAAAAATCCCGAACGGCACCAGCTTCTTCCGGCCCGCCAGCGACATCGGCAGGAAGATGAGCGTCCCCGCGAGCGCGCCCATGAAGATCGTGAGCAGGACGCCTTGCCATCCGACGAAGGCGCCGACCATCGCCATCATCTTGATGTCGCCACCGCCCATCGCCTCTTCCTTGAACGCCCAGGTCCCGAGCTGGCCCACGATCCAGAGGAGGCCGAATCCGACGGCCGCTCCAATCAGGGCGGTGACCAGACTCGCCCCCCCGCCCGCCGCGGCGAAGAGGAGACCGAGGACCAGACCGCCCAGCGTGAACTCATCGGGAATCAGGTACTCCCGGGCATCGGTCATCGCGATGCCAAGGAGAATGGTGCAGAACAGGGCGCCCTGGAGCGCCGCCAGGCCGAGGCCCAGCCGGAAGGCCAGGCCGGCCCAGATCAGCGCGGTGGCCAGTTCCACCAGCGGATAGAGAGCGGCGATCGGCTCCCCGCACGACCGGCATTTGCCCCGGAGCAAGAGCCACGACACCACCGGGATGTTGTCGTACCAGGCCAGCTGCGATCCGCACCGGGGGCAGCGGGAACGCGGGGTGACCACCGACTGGTCGGCCGGCCACCGGACGATGCAGACGTTCAGGAAACTGCCGATGACGGCGCCGAACATACCGGCGATCACCGCGGCCATCCCGTTATCGATCACGACACGCTCCGTACAGGAAGATCCCCGCGGCCACGGCCACGTTGAGCGACTCCGCTCCCGGCGCGAGCGGGATCGCCAGGGTCAGGCCGGCGCTCCGCGCCAACCCCGATGCCACCCCGGCGCCCTCGTTGCCTAACACGAAGGCCACCTTGCGCGGCAACCGGGCCGGTTCGAACCGGGCGCCATCCAGCGCGGTGGCCACGACCGTGACGCGGTGTTCGGCCAACCAGGTCACCAGGTCGGCCTCGGCAGTGGCGACCCCCGGGAACCGGAACAACGCCCCCATCGAGGCCCGGAGCGTCTTGGGATTGCCGAGTTCCGCGGTGCCGGGGAGGGCCATCACCCCCGCGGCCCCGAGCGCCTGGGCGGTCCGAACGATGGTGCCGACGTTGCCGGGGTCCTGCACGCCGTCCAGCACCAGGTAGGCCGCGTCCGCGCCGGTGCCGAGATCGGCGAGCGTCCAGACCCGGGGTCGAACCACCGCCAGGACGCCCTGCGGGTGCTCGGTCGCGGCCAGCTTGGCGAGGTCGTCGTCGGTGGTGTCCTCGATCGGGAGCCCCCGCCCGCGGAGCGCGGCCTCGAGCGCCCGCCCCCGCTCGGTGCCCCGGAGCGCCGGGCTGACCAACACCGCCTTGGCCTCGAGCCCCGCCGCCACCACTTCCTCCACCAGCCGGACGCCTTCGGCCAGCACCAACCCGCGCCGTTCCCTGCCTCGGCGGCGATGAAGGTCCCGAATCATGGTATGGAGAGGGTGTCCCATGCTACCCGGTATCGGGGGTGATCGGCTTGGTCGAGACGATGGCACTCGGAACCCCGGCGGACCGCGCGGTCCGTCCCCCCGGGGCAACCGGGATGGTCACCCCGGGACCGGGGTGCCGTCAAGTGGGTGCGTTATGCATTGGCGGGGCCACCCGCCGCGCCAGCCCTTGCAGCCCGGAGGGGTCGGGGCTGCAGCCGGGTTCACCGCGACGGCCGGCCGCCCGGCGTCATCGACCACGTGGTCTGCACGCTCCTGCAGACCCCCTGTTCCGAGATCGAGCACCGCCCGAGATCCGCGCAGTCCGTGGTCCAGTGCCTGAAACTTGCGGATTGCGCCGGGTTCGGCTTTCTCCAATCGTTAGGCAGGTTCCGGCATCCCCCGTATCCGCCGGACACCACCGTCTGGAGAGGAGCCATCATGTCCCCGCGTCACCTGCTGCTCGGCCTCGCGCTGTCCGCGCTCGCCTGCGCCGCCCCGACCGACGTCCCCGAGCCGACCCCCGGGCCCACCGATCGTCCCGAACTCGGCCCGCCGCCCACGAGCGGCAACGTGGCGCCCGTGCTGCTGATCTCGTCGCCGGCCGACGGCGGCTCGTTCGCCGCCGGGGTCCCATTGACCGTGACCGGTGATTTCACCGATGCCGATGTCGCCGACACCCACACCTGCTCGGTCGACTGGCAGCTCGCGGCCAACCCCGGCACCATCAGCGAGGCCAACGGCTCCGGCACCTGCACCGCGGCGTTCGCCTACCCGACCCCCGGGACCTATTCGATCGCGCTCTCCGTCATCGACAATGCCGGCAACACCGCCGCCGACACGATCGACGTCACCATCACGGCGGCGACGCCCCCACCGCCGCCGCCACCACCTCCGCCGGCCACCGGGCCGAATGCCGGTACGGTCCGAGGCGAGGGCTACGCGGCGCTGCCGCCGGGAGCGCTGGTCAGGCAGTCCGGCCGAACCCCGACCGTATGGCTCGCCGTCAACAGTTGGGTCGGGCCGCGATCCACCGCCCCGCGGGGCGCCGTGGTCATCGTCGTGCCGAACGCCGGACTGCGGCTCCGCTCCTCCATCGTGGAGCGGCTCCAGGTGGTCGGAAGCCGGGCCGAGATCCGGGGCCGAGGCAAGCTGAATCGAAAAGGGGAGTATCAGTTCCTGATCACCGTGCTCGACGGGACCAGGGTCGGTCGGAATAGTCGGGATCGGATCCGAATCAAGGTCTGGAACGCCACCGGGGTCCTGCTCGACACCGAGCCGGGCGCTCCGGACGACCGGGAACCCAAGACGGAGCTGAGCCGCGGCCAGCTGCACCTCCGACCGTAAGGTCCGGCCTCCGGCCGGCGCGGCCCCGGGCTCGTCGAACCGACGGACCCGGGGCCGCGTCGTTCCCGCCTAACGAACGACCAGGACGCCCACCCGTCCGCCAAAACCGTCATCCACCCCCTCGAGCCCGGCGGGAACCGAGGGTGGCCCCCCATCGATGCGCAGGTTGACGAGGTAGACCCCTTCGGCGAGCGGGACCTCGACGGCAAACACCCCGCCGCCCCGGGATCCGAGCGATAGCGGCGTCCAGTCGGTGAAGTCCGCGATCAGATCGATCTGCCGCGCCCCTGCTACCCGCACCACGATCGCCACGGTCCCGCCCCGCCGCCGACTCACCTCGAAGGCCGACAGGGCACCGGCCGCCGGCGCCACGTCCGGCTTCCGGGCCGGCCGCCGTTCCGCCCAGGAAGCACCGATCGTCAGGTGATTACGAAACGGCAGATACAGACTGGGCCCGATCGGGGCGCGGCCGGCTGTCAACTCCACCCGAAGTTGCGGAAAAGGAACCACGCCGACCCCGAGATCCCAGCCAGTGCGATCATCAGGAGCCAGCCGCGACCGACGGATCAGTCGCCCGTGGAGTTCGATCCCGCCCAGACGCCACTGTCCGCCCAGAACGCCGTGCCCGACCCGCCGCGCCGACCCCTTCCGTCCGCTGTCGGCCGACGCGGCGGTGGCGCCGAGTTGCCAGGAACCACTGACCGTGGCCACCTGACCCACCTCCCCCGTCACCTCGAACCGACCCATCCGGAAGCGCCCGCCACCGAAGACGCCACCCCCGGTCCCACCGAGCGTGGAGCCCAGCCCGATCCCCCCGATCGACCACCGGAACGGGCCCCGCTCTCGGGCCAGGCCTGCTCGGACGGTGGCCTCCCGGAACTGACCCCAATCCGGGCCGCCCACAAACGAAGCACCGGCTACCCAAGCCGGGCGGTCGAGCCGGGTATCGAGACCGAACCAAGGCCGCGGCTCCACCCCGCTGCTGACGGCCACCGTCGGCGGGGCCTGCCCCTGGGCCGCGGTCGCGGCCAGCAGGCCGAGGAGGACCCCTCCCGCAAAACGGCCGATCACGGCACCTGGCCCTTCCCCGGCACCAGCCGGGCAACCTCGGCCCTGACGGCTGGTACCAACGATGCTCCGCCTCGGACCGCGTCGTTCACTCCGGTCCGCAGCGCCAGAAACGCCGAGTCGGACACCCGGGCGCGGAACAGGCGTTCGAGCAGTTCGGTGGCCTCTTCCGGAGGCCACCCGCGCGTCAGCAATTCCGCCGAGACGGCGATCGCGACCGCCAGTGACCGGTCAGGCGCCGCCAGCCGCAGCCGGCCGAGTTGTTCCGGACTGCCGCCGGCCCGGAACCAGAGCGAACCGGCCAGGAGGTCATCGCCCCGGGCGCCGGGGCCCAGGGCGCTCTGTGCCCGCCGGAGTCCGTCGAGCAGAATCCCGACCGCCGCCACGATCCGGGGGCCGGGGGCTCCCTTGGCTCGGCCCTCGAGGGCCTTCTGGATCAGCGGCTCGGTCGGGAGACCGCGAATCCGTGCCGAGTCGACGATCGCTTCGACCGTCCTGGCGGTGACCGAGTCGAGGCGAGCCCGGAGCCGAGGCTCGGGGTCCTGCAACCCTCCCAGCACGGCAACCACCCCGAGGAGGCCGATCATCGGACCGTCACCAGCGACACGGTGGTCCCGAAATCCGGATCGGGTGCGGTGAGCTGGGTCGAATCGGCCACCCACCGCTCGCCGTCCACCAGGAAGACGTAGCGATACAATCCGCCGTGGAGCGGAACCCTGGCCCGCCAGCGCGACGTCCCGATCACCCGCTCGAGCGGGGTTCGGCGGCGATCCCAGTCGTTGAAATCGCCCACGAGGGTCACCGCCCGCGCCGCCGGGGCGTCGATCAGGAACTCCACCGGCGCGGGTCCGCGAGACCGGCCTTTCCAGAGGAACGTTGTCAGGAGGGCCCCCGCCGCCATCGCCCCGACGCCGAGGAGCCACCCACCCCGGGGCCGCGGCGTCCGCGCCAGCGCAGCGCCAAGCCGACGATCGAAATCCGGCCTGACGGGAGTCGGGCGTTTCAACTCCCGCACCACCGAGTCGAGCCAGTCGTCCCTCATCGGTGCTCCGCCAACTCGGCGCGGAGCCGTTCGCACGCCCGGCTCACCCGCATCTTGAGGGCGGAAATCGAGGCGCCGGTAATTCCGCTCATCTCGTCATAGCTCAGGTCGTCGACGTGTTTCAGCAAGAACGCCTCCCGCTGGTCCGGGGGAAGGCCTCGGAGCGCCCGATCGATCTCATCCCGCCAGCCGGCCCCGATCGCGGCG